>NZ_JAXIOM010000005.1:0-125622 GCF_049311025.1 Arthrobacter sp. 3Tela_A | reverse complement strand
GGACCCGGGCTAGGGGGGGGGGGGGACCGCACCTGAGCTGCCGGGACCGCCGACTTAGGCCGCCGACTTAGCCGGGCGATGTAAAAAGCATGTTACGAAGTCCAGATTGTTGAACAAAAACGCTGGCGGATTGTTCAACAACCCTTAGACTGCTGGAAGCCCCTGTGGCGCCCCCCACATTCTCCAGTGATCGGAAAAACCATGGAACCCAAGCCGACGAAAGTGAAGGTCCGGCCGAACGCCAAGCGCACGGCACTCCTCGGAGCCATGTTCCTTATGGCCACCAGTGCCATCGGACCAGGCTTCATCACCCAGACAACCGTCTTTACGGTCCAGCTTGGCGCGGCGTTTGCGTTCGCGATCCTGGTCTCGATCCTCGTGGACATCGCGGTCCAGATGAACGTCTGGCGCATCATCGGCGTCTCCGGGCTGCGCGCCCAGACCCTGGGCAACAAGGTGCTGCCCGGCGCGGGCTGGCTGCTGGCCGGTCTGGTCTTCATTGGTGGGCTGGTGTTCAACATCGGCAACATCGCCGGCACCGGACTGGGCATGAACGCCATGCTTGGTATGGACACCAAAGTTGGCGGCGCCATCTCCGCCGCCGTCGCGATCTTCATTTTCCTGTCCAAGAAGGCCGGACTGGCGCTGGACCGGATTGTGGTGGCGCTGGGTGCCGTCATGATCCTGCTGATGATTTATGTTGCGATCTCCGCTGCTCCGCCGGTCGGCGAAGCACTGAAGAACACTGTGCTGCCCGAGCAGGTGGACTTCCTGACCATCACCACCCTGATCGGCGGCACCGTCGGCGGCTACATCACCTACGCCGGTGCGCACCGCCTGCTGGACTCCGGCACCACCGGCCCCGGACACGTCAAGGACATCACCAAGGTCTCGCTGCTGGGCGTCATCGTCACCGGCGTCATGCGGATGCTGCTCTTCCTGGCCATCCTGGGTGTGGTGGCCGGCGGCGTCACCCTGGCCGGAGACAATCTCGCAGCCGACGCTTTCTACCATGCAGCCGGTGAAATCGGCCTGCGCATGTTCGGCATCGTCTTCTGGGCTGCGGCCCTGACATCGGTAATCGGCGCCGCGTACACCTCGGTCTCCTTCATCACCACCCCCGCTACGAAGGACCGCACCCGCAGCCTGATCACGGTGGCGTTCATTGCTTTCTGCACCGCCGCCTACCTGCTGCTCGGCCAGGCACCGCAGACCCTGCTGGTCTTCGCCGGCGCGTTCAACGGCCTGATCCTGCCGCTGGGCTTCGGCATCCTGCTCTGGGCCGCCTGGCGGCGCCGGGACCTGCTCAACGGCTACGACTACCCCAAGTGGCTGCTGGTCATCGGTGTGCTGGCCTGGGCACTGACCCTGTTCCTCGGCTGGAACTCGCTCGCCGGCCTCGCTGCACTCTGGCAGTAGGCGCAATCCGCGGCGCAGGCCCGGCCCGCGCCGCCCACGGAAGGATGAACGCATGACGAAACCTGCAACACTGGCAGCCCTCGACCGGGCGGCTCTTTCCCCGGCCGAGGCCCGGGAACTGTTCCGGAACGGGCTGGTGACGCCGACGGCGGGCTGGTCCGCCGGCTACGCGCAGGCGAACCTGATCATCGTGCCCAAAGCGCAGGCCTTTGACGTGCTGCTCTTCGCCCAGCGGAATCCCAAGTCCTGCCCCATCCTGGGTGTGCTCGACGCCGGGGAGACCAGCGGTCCGCTGCTGGCCGGCGGGGACATCCGCACCGACGTGCCGCGGTACACGGTGTACGTGAACGGGGAGAAGACCGCGGACCCGACGGACATCACCGGCTACTGGCGCGATGACCTGGTCACCTTCATCGTTGGCTGCAGCTTCACCTTCGAGGCGGCGCTGCAGGAGGGCGGCATCCGGATCGCGCACATCGACCAGGGCACCAACGTGCCGATGTACCGCACCTCGGTGCGCTGCGAGCCTGCCGGTGAGATGTCCGGCCCGCTGGTGGTTTCGATGCGTCCGGTGCCTGCCTCCCAGGTGGACGACGCCGTGCGGATCACCTCACGCTACCCGGCCGTGCACGGGGCTCCCGTGCATGTGGGCAATCCTGCGGAGATTGGCATTGCGGACCTGGGCCGGCCCGACTTCGGCGACCCGGTGGACATCCCGGCGGGGCATATTCCGGTGTTCTGGGCCTGCGGTGTGACTCCGCAGGCGGCGGTCATGGAGTCGAAGCCGTCGCTGGCGATTGGCCATGCGCCGGGCCACATGCTGATCACCGACGCCCGGGACAGCGCGTACCTGGTGCCGTAACGGACCTGCTGCGGGCGACCCGCGGCGGAAGCCTTACCGGCTGTCCGCCGCGAGGTGTTCCAGCAGCTCCGCCTCGGCGGCGTCGAGGTAGCCGCGGAGCGTCTCCGCTGCCTTCTTCCGTTTTCCGGCGCGCAGCAGCTCCACGATCTTCGCGTTCTGCTCCACGTAATGGGAATGGAAGTCCGGTTCGCTGCGCATGGCGTAAAAGACCAGCCGCATTTCGGCCAGCACCCGGGACATCATCTCCTGCAGCTGGGAGCTGCCGGACATCGCGATGATGGCCTCATGGAAGGCCTGGTTCGCGGCGGCCATCTCCGCCACGGACCCAAGGGACTTCGCTTCCCGGGCAGCGGCGATCACCGCATCCAGCCTTTCGAGATCCAGTTCCTGGCCCCACAGTGCAGCCGACGGCTCCAGCATGCGGCGCACCTGGTAGATCCGCCGCACCGCGTCCGCACCGGGAGAAGCGACGAAGACGCCGCGGTTCGGGTACCGGCTCACCACGCCTTCGCCGCTGAGCACGGTGAAGGCCTCGCGCAGCGTGTTCCGCGAAATGTTCAGGGACGAGGCCAGCTGCTGCTCAGAGAGCTTGGTTCCGGGGAGCAGGTTCCCGGCGGCGATTTGTCCGCGCAGCACGTCCGCCGCCCACAGGGTGATGTTGGCGTGCGAGGCGCGGTGGGCGGCGTCGTCGAGGTTCAGAAGCATCCATCCAACCTAACGGCTGGGGCAGCGGCTGCGGTGTATCCGCCGCCGCTGTTACGGCTCACCTCAGCCAATCTCGCCCAGGGCATCGCCGCGGCCGACGGCGGCACCGGGTTCCAGTGAGGCCCGGGTGAAGCTGCCGGAGCGGTGGGCACGGACGGTGGTTTCCATCTTCATCGCCTCCAGCACGGCCACCGGATCGCCCTCGCCTAGCTCGGCGCCGTCGTCAGCGAGCCACTTGACCAGGTTCCCGGCCATCGGCGAGGCCAGCCGGGCGGCGTCGGCGGTGTCCGGGGCAGCAGCGGCACCGTTTGCGGCGCCCGTTCCGCCGGAGCGCAGCGCGTTCAGCAGGGCAACCGGGAGCCCGACGGCGACGGCGCGGCCGTCAATGTCCACGGTGATGGTCTCGCGGGCGGTGCCCGCTGCGGCGGCGATGTGCGGGGAAGCGGTCAGCGGCTCGGCGAACTCGGATTCGATCCAGGTGGTGTAGACGCCCAGCTCGCCGTCGCGGTTGAACGCCTCGGAGCGGACCACGGCCTGGTGGAACGGCACCACGGTGGGCACACCCCGGATCACCAGTTCGTCCAGTGCAGCCTTGGCGCGGCGCAGGGCCTGCGGGCGGTCTTCGCCCCAGACGATCAGCTTGGCCATCAGGGAGTCGTACTCGCTGGGTACCACGGAGCCGGAACGCACGCCGGTGTCCATCCGGATGCCGTGGCCGGTGGGCGGTTCGAAGGCTTCCACCGGTCCGGGGCCGGGCAGGAACCCGCGGGCCGGATCCTCGGCGTTGAGCCGGAACTCGAAAGCGTGCCCGTGCGGCGCCGGGTCCTCGGTGATGGATAGCGGCAGGCCGTCGGCAATGCGGAACTGCTCGCGGACCAGGTCCACGCCGGCGGTCTCTTCGGTGACCGGGTGCTCCACCTGGAGGCGGGTGTTGACCTCCAGGAAGCTGATCAGTCCGTCGGGGGAGACCAGGTATTCAACCGTTCCGGCACCGGTGTAGCCGGCTTCGCGGCAGATGGCCTTGGCGGATTCGTGGATGGTGGTGCGCTGCTCGTCGGTGAGGAACGGTGCCGGGGCTTCCTCCACGAGTTTCTGGTTCCGGCGCTGCAGGGAGCAGTCGCGGGTGCCGACGACGACGACGTTGCCGTGCGTATCGGCCAGCACCTGCGCTTCGACGTGGCGCGGCTTGTCCAGGAACCGTTCGGCGAAGCATTCCCCGCGGCCGAAGGCTGATACTGCTTCGCGGACCGCGGACTCGAACGCATCCTCGACGTCCTCCAGCCGGCGGGCGATCTTCATGCCGCGCCCGCCGCCGCCGAAGGCTGCCTTGATGGCTACCGGCAGGCCGTGCTCCTCGGCGAAGGCGCGTACCTGTTCGGCGCTTTCGGCCGGACCTTCAGTGCCGGGCACCAGCGGCGCCCCGGCGCGGACGGCGATCTCCCGGGCGGTGACCTTGTTCCCCAGATCGCGGATGGCCTGCGGGGACGGGCCGATCCAGGTGAGTCCGGCGTCGAGCACCGCCTGTGCGAAGTCGGCATTCTCGGACAGGAACCCGTAACCCGGGTGGACGGCGTCCGCACCGGCCTTCCGGGCGGCGTCGATCAGCTTGGGAATGTTCAGGTAGGTGTCGGCTCCGGACGCGCCGCCCAGCGGGAAGGCTTCGTCGGCGAGGCGCACGTGCAGCGCATCGGCGTCGGGATCCGAATACACGGCGGCTGAGGCGATGCCGGCGTCGGCGCAGGCGCGGGCCACGCGGACGGCGATCTCGCCGCGGTTGGCGATCAGGACCTTTTTCATGCGGGTGTTCATTCGGTTCCTTCGGGAAACAGTCCGGCCGCTTGCTCCGGGGTGTACGGGGCGAGGGTATCGGGGTCAACAAACATAAAGTTCACGGCGTGGCCGGGCGGCAGCTGGGCGGCCACGGGAAGGTCCTCGGGGATGACGACGGCGATCACCGGGTAGCCGCCGGTGACCGGGTGGTCGGCAAGGAACAGGACGGGAAGGCCCGACGGCGGTACCTGCAGTGAGCCGGCGACCACGCCTTCGCTGGGCAGTTCGCCCTCGCGGCTGCGGGTCAGCGGGCCTGCCTGCGGATCCTCGGGGTCCAGGGCCAGCCGGACGCCGATCCGGTTCGATTCGCTGGTGGTGAGCCAGGTCTGTGCTGCCAGTGCGGCGGCGGCGTCGGCGCTGAACCAGTCCTGCCGCGGGCCGGCGGTGATCCGCAGCAGGGCCGGTGCCGACCCGTGGCCCAGGCTGCCGGGGGTGCCGGCAGCGGCCAGAACCGGGGGCTCGGGGTCGCCGACGTGCAGGTTTTTCTCCGCCGGGCTCACCGGGAGGCGGGTTCCGGCGGCAAGCGGTGCCGGACCGATGCCGCTCATCGAGTCGGTGCTGCGGCTGCCCAGTACCGGGTCCACGCCCAGCCCGCCGCGGACGGCAAGGTAGGCGCGCACCCCGCGGACCGGAGTTCCCAGGGTCACGGTTTCACCGTTCAGCAGGGCGAACGGTGCGGCGTGCGGAGCCGGCCGGCTGCGCTCTCCGGCGGGGTCGATGATGTTCGCGGGGACGTCGGCGCCGGTGAGCGCGAGGACGGCGTCGCCGTGTGCGGTGAGTTCAAGGCCGCCCAGAAGGTTCTCGAGGACGGCGGCATCGGCCGGGTTGCCGACCAGCCGGTTGGCCTGCCGGGCAGCGCGGGGGTCGGCGGCGCCCGCGGCGGAGACGCCCAAGTCCGCATAGCCGGGGCGGCCGAGGTCTTGGATGAGTGATTGGAGGCCTGGGTTCTTGATCTCAAGATGGCTCTGGTTGCGTTGGGTGGGATCAGGAGCGTCACCGTCCCTTAGACACCTCCCTCGTTCCTCGGTCGGCGATGCGGGACTCACGAGATGCCCTCGCCCCGGGCCTTCGGCATCAGAAGCCGGCCCCTCGGAGCCAGCATCCACGGACTCGGCCGGGGAAGAAGGGGTGGAGGTGGAGATGAGTTCACGGACGGCGGTGAACTGGACTGAATCGCCGGGGAGAACAAGAGCAGGGTTTTCGCGGTTGAGGTCCCACATAGGGGCCGCTGTGCGGCCGATGAGCTGCCAGCCGCCGGGGGATTCGCGGGGATAGACCGCAGAATAGTCCCCGGCCAGGGCAACCGCTCCCGGAGGAACAGCGGTGCGGGGGCTGGAACGGCGGGGGACGTTCAGGGCAGGGTCGCCGCCGGTGAGGTAGGTGAAGCCAGGGGCGAAACCGCCGAAGCCGCCGGTCCAGGCGGTACCGGTGTGGGCGTTGACCACGGCTTCCTCGGAGAGGCCGGTGAGGCGGGCCACCTCGGCGAGGTCGGCGCCGTCGTACACCGTTTCAATGGTGACGTTCCGCGGCTCGCCCGCATCAGCGTGCGCGAAGTCCAGGGACTTGAGCAGCGGGAAGCCAGCCACGGTGTCGCGGCGGCTGGCGAAGCGCACCAGCACAGTGGTGGCTGCGGCCAAAGCATCCACCTGGCCCGGCAGCGGGTGTGCCTTGAGCTGCGTGTGGAGGGCAACGACGTCGGTCAGTGAGCCGAGTTCGACCAGCAGTGCGCGCGTCCCGGCGGGCCGGATGCCGGTGATGGTTCCGGCAGGCGCGTCCGCGGTGTGCGGGCCGCTCATACGAAGCTCTGGATGCTGACGCCGGCTTCCTCGAGGCCAGCGCGCACGGCGCGAGCCATGGCGACGGCGCCGGGGGTGTCCCCGTGGACGCAGATGGATTCGGCGTTCATCGGGATCTCGGAGCCGTCAATGGCGATGATGGTGCCTTCGGTGGCCAGCCGGATCATGTTCGCGGTCACCTGGTCGGCGTCGTGAATGACCGCGTTGGGCTCGCGGCGGGAGACGAGGGTGCCGTCCGGGTTGTAGTTGCGGTCCGCGAAGGCCTCCGCGACTCCGCGCATTCCGGCGTCGGCGGCCTTGTCCAGGGCGATGGCGCCGGGCAGCAGCAGGACCGGAAGCTCCTTGTTGAAGGCGCGGATCGCGTCGATGACGGCCTGGGCGTGGTGCTCGTGGTGCACGATCGTGTTGTAGAGGGCGCCGTGCGGCTTGACGTACTGGATGTCAGCACCGGCGTGCTGGGCCAGGGCCTGCAGGGCGCCGAGCTGGTAGAGCACGTCGTCGGCCAGTTCGGTGGGGGAGCAGTCCAGGAAGCGGCGGCCAAAGCCTGCCAGGTCCCGGTAGCCCACGTGCGCGCCGATGGTGACGCCGGCCGCCACGGCGTCGCGGCAGGTCTGGGCGATGACGGAGGGGTCGCCGGCGTGGAAACCGCAGGCAACGTTGGCGGAGGAGACGGACTCGAAGACGGCGGCGTCGTCGCCCATCTCCCAGTTGCCGAACGATTCGCCGACGTCGCTGTTCAGGTCAATGATCGGCATGGCAGGTCCTTACGCGCCTCGGGAACGGGGTCCTCCAAGTGTGCGGGATCACGCCCGATTGTTCAACAATCCATGGGGGTATGTTGCGGTGGGCGTCTTGAACTGCCCCTGAACGCGGCAACGGCCCGTTCCAGGGGGTGGGCCGTTGCTGCGTTGTATGTCTAGCGGTCGAGCTTCGCCTGAATCTCTTCCCAGGACGGCTCGGACGCGCCCTGGTTCCAGGGCAGGTAGGCCAGTGCCCTGCCCATGGCGCAGGTGTTGGACAGGGCAGAGAACACCAGACCGCCGCTTATGCCGCCGGCCAGGACCCGGAACTTCGGGGAGGCAACGCGCCCGGCGAGCAGGCCCAGGCCGACGAGGCTTCCGGCAGCGAAACGCACCTGGCGTTCCATGTCCCAGACCTGCCGGCCGCGGACCACGGAACCGCCGGCCTTCTCGACGTCGTCAACGCTGCCGGTGAGAACCTGCCCGCCCTGCAGCCCTGCTGCGGCGAGGCGCTCGTGGGCCTGCTTTGCCCGCACACCGGACTGGCACATAAGCACGACGCCGTCATCCAGCCGGGCGGCCAGCTCAACCGTGTGTGCCGAGAGCATGGGCAGCGGAATGTTGTGGGAGCCCGGGATGTGTGCGGACTCGAACTCAGCGGGATTGCGGACATCGATGACGGTGAGGTTCGGGTTGTCCCCGAGGAGCGCTGTGAAGGTCTGCGCGTCGATGGTCTTGGTGGTCTCTGCGGTGGCAGCGGGGGACATTCGGATCCTTCGGTTGGAGTGGCCGGAGTGAAGCACCCACCCTAGGGTCCCAATCTGGGAGAAGTCCGGAGATGTTACGCCGTATGGCCGCTGGCGCTGCTAGTTCCCCATGGGCCAGTCGGAATCGCGCTGCGCCCGGACCGCCCCGCTGCGCCTAATGCGCCCGACGATGAGCAGGAACAGGAGGGCAGGCACCGCGACCATGATCCATCTCAGCGGGATCACCGCTGCATCCAGTGCCTGTTCCAGGGCCGGGTCATGTTCTGTGTAGGCAAGCACGTTGCCCAGCAGCATCACAGCTCCGTGCACCACCGAAGGCGCAATCGCCGCAGCGGACAGTACAGTGCCCCAGCGCCGTGACCTGGGCGAGGGATCCACAACGGCGTCCTGCGTCGCTTTGTAGAAGGGCGGGACAATCACAAACGGCACCACCAGCCAGAGCGATGACACAGCGAGCCCGGTCAGCAGCACCCCCAGGTCGTTGGCGGGGGTGCCGTGCTGGGAATTCATGCCGATGACCAGCCCTGAGATTCCCAGCAAAACGATCAGGCCGGCCATCGCGCCGCCCAACGTGACCGATTTGCGCTTGGGCTCCTCCTCGAAATCCTCCGCGGCATCGTCCCACGGCTCGTCATCCATCGGATTGCGATGCGGGCTCATGCCGCTTCCATTCATAAATGCCACTTGCTTTCCCCCAGTTTGCTGTCTTTGGAGGAAAAGAATACCGGTCTCGTTGCGGTAATTTTCTGCGTTTGAGAGTGTCCCCTGGCGCTCTTATTGCAGGTCGGCGAGAACGGCGTAGACAACGTAGTTGTCCTGCCAGAGCCCGGTGGCGCTGTCGAATCCATCGCAGGTGATCAGGCGCAGCTCCGGACCGGGGGCGTTTCCGTAGACCTCGTCCGTCGGGAAATTGTCCTTGGCATATTGCTCGCCTTTAACGACGGTAAAGGCGGCAGTCGTTCCGTCCTGGCGCTCAACCGTGATCCGATCTCCCGGTTGGAGGGCCCGGAGCCGGGCGAAGACTCCCGGTCCGCCCTCGGTGTCGTTGACGTGCCCCAGCAGGACGGCAGGCCCGGTCTCACCAGGGGAGGGGGAACCTGAATACCAGCCCGCCGGTGAGCCGGGGTCAGCTGGCGGGACCTCCAAGGTCCCGTCCGGCTCCAGCCCGAGTTGCAGGAGTTCGGACTGGGTCTGGATGGTCGGAAGGGACACAACGTGTGGTGCGGCCGCGGGGGCTCCGGTGCCGGGCTGATCTGGTTCCGGTTGTGCAGGCAAAGGCTGCAGAGCGTCGTTCGCGGGTGCCGTCTGGGGGAGGGCGTAGTAGCGGGCAGCGCCGTCGTCGGCTGTGCCGGAATCGAGGTTGGTATCGCTCGCGCCGCCGAGCAGAAGCGCAGCGGCAAGGGCCGCCAGAGCCATTCGGCTCCGGCGGCCGTTGCTGCGGAACTCCGCGGATGCGTGGCGTCCCAATGCTGGCTTACGCGTGGTTTCCGGACTTGCGGCGCACACCGACGGCGATGCCGGCGATAGCAACTACCCCGCCGGCGGCGAGAAGCACGCCTGTTGCATCGGTGCCTTTCTCTTGGGCCACGCCCGTGTTGGCTCCTCCTTTGGGGGTTTGGTCCATCTGGTTTTCGGGGACAGGGCCGGGCTGATCCACGATAGGTGGTGCCGGAGGCTTGGTGGGATCGTCACACGCGAGGTCATCCTGGTCACGGTCCAAATTGGCCGCATACCGCGGGTCGCCGGCGGGAATGTTGTAGACACCTTCCGCCGCCGCTGCGTCACAGTTCGCATACGGGGGAGCCGCAGCGGCTGGCGAGGCAGCCAGTGCGGTGAAGCCAAATGCGGCTGCCAGGGTGAGTCCAGTCAGGGTCTTTTTCACGATCGAACCTCCGGTTCATCGAGTGATTCGGACGCGCATGAGAGTACGAACCAAGCAAGTTGGGGCGAACCGTAGTTGGCCGTTTTCAATCCGGCCCGTGCGAGATTTTTGTGTCTCTGATTTCGAGGCATGGATGTGTGATCTTCCCCTTGACGAACACCCAAACGGGTTGGCGGCCGCATATTGAGCGTGATGCCGAGCGGGCCCACTCGAGCAGAAGCTCATCCTGTGTCGCAATAACGCACTGACGAACATCCCTGGGGCATCGTGTGTCGCGATAACGCTGCTCTAGCCCGCTGAATAGGACGTTATTGCAGCCCAGGATGAATCCCCGGCCATCATGACAGCGTTATTGCGACACAGGACGAGCCAAGGAATCCGTCGACCGTCAACCGTGCGACGGGGTCAGGGCTGCCGGGGCCGTGTAGCGGGAGGATATGGAAAGAGGCCCGAAACGGATCATTACAACGTATGCATTCCACCCCCGCATTGCGGTTGGATAACGTTCCGGAAACCCCTTGCCGTGATCCACGTCACGGGGATATGTTGTGCTCGCCTACAAATTGTCGGTAGGGGTATCGACAGGGGCGCTACAGCGTTGTATCCGCTCGATCCAGCCGTCCGGGTCACAAGGATGTTTCCCGCAGTCTCGCCGTGCAGTGCCTTGCCGGCGGCAGGATCCTTTTCAAAGGTTCGACCATGAGCAAAAGAAAGAATGTTTCGGCCCTCTTCCTGGCGTTCGGCCTGGCAGCAGGCATGGCGGCCTGCGCCCCCGCCGGCACCACGAACAGCGACAGCGAAGGCGGCGACGGCATCGAATGCAACGTGGGCATCTCCATGCCCACCCGCAGCCTGGAACGCTGGATCAATGACGGCGAAGGGCTGAAGGAGAACCTCGAAGCCCGGGACTGCACCGTTGACCTGCAGTACGCCGATGACAAGACCGACCAGCAGATCTCCCAGATCCAGAACCAGGTGGCCGGCGGCGCAAAGATCCTGGTGGTCGCGGCGATCGACGGCGAGACCCTCGGCCCGGTCCTGGAAGAGGCCAAGAACCAGGACGTCACCGTGATCGCCTATGACCGGCTGATCAACGGGACCGACGCCGTGGACTACTACGCCACGTTCGACAACTACAAGGTGGGCCAGCTCCAGGGCGAGTTCATCGAGGAGCAGCTGGCACTGGCCGACGGCGAGGGCCCGTACAACCTGGAACCGTTCGCCGGCAGCCCGGATGACAACAACGCCAAGTTCTTCTTCTCCGGCGCCTGGGACGTACTGCTTCCCTACGTGGAAAGCGGCCAGCTGGTGGTTCCCTCCGGCAAGTCCCCCTCCTCGAATGACGACTGGACATCGATCGGCGTCCTCGGCTGGAAGTCGGCAGCCGCGCAGGCGGAAATGGACAACCGCCTGCAGTCCTTCTACACCGGAGGCGACAAGGTCGACGTCGTGCTTTCGCCCAATGACAGCCTGGCCCTGGGCATCGAGCAGTCCCTGGCCAGTGCCGGCTACGCCCCCGGCACCGACTGGCCGGTGATCACCGGGCAGGACGGCGACGTCGCAAACATCAAGGCGATCCTCGGCGACCAGCAGTCCATGACTGTCTGGAAGGACACCCGTGAACTGGGTGCCCAGGTGGACACCATGATCGAACAGCTCGTCAACGGCGAAGAGGTGGAGGTCAATGACACCGAGACCTACGACAACGGCGTGAAGGTGGTCCCCACCTACATCCTCGAACCGCAGGTAGTGGTCAAGGACGAGGTCCAGTCGAAGCTGGTGGATTCCGGCTTCGTGGAGGCCGGCGACGTCGGACTCTAACGCGTCCCGCCAGGCGGGGGGGGGGGGGGGGGGGCGGTCCGCTTCGCCCGCCCCCCGGGCGGGGGGGCGGGGGGGGCGCGCGCGGCGGCGCCCCCCCGCACCCTCCGTAAAGAACAGGCAGCTCATGATCGATCAGGACGTCATCCTTTCAATGGACGGCATCGTGAAGGAATTCAACGGCGTCCGGGCGCTCGACGGCGTGTCCGTCGCCGTCCGGCGCGGTGAAGTACACGGGATCTGCGGCGAGAACGGCGCCGGAAAATCGACCCTGATGAACGTACTCAGCGGCGTATACCCGCACGGCAGCTTCGACGGCAGCGTCTCCCTGGACAGTGAAGAGGTGCGCTACAACTCGATCAATGACAGCGAACGGGACGGGGTGGTGATCATCCACCAGGAGCTCGCGCTCAGCCCGTTCCTGTCCATCGCGGAGAACATCTTCCTGGGCAACGAGGTGCAGCGCGGTGGGGTGATCGACTGGAACCAGACCAACCTGCAGGCCGCCGCCCTGCTCAAACGCGTGGGCCTGGATGAGAACCCGGCCACGAAGATCCTCGAACTCGGCGTCGGCAAGCAGCAGCTGGTGGAGATCGCCAAGGCCCTCTCCAAGGAAGTGAAGCTGCTGATCCTGGACGAGCCGACGGCGGCACTGAACGACGGCGACTCCGCGCACCTGCTGGGGCTGATCGATCAGCTGCGCGACGGCGGCATCACCTCCATTGTCATTTCCCACAAGCTGAAGGAAATCCGCGCCATTGCGGACACCGTGACGGTGATCCGCGACGGGAAGACGATCGATTCCTTCCCGGTGGAGGACAACGAGGAGATCGAGACCCGCATCATCCGCGCGATGGTCGGACGGCCGCTGGACAGCCAGTTCCCGGACCGGGAACCGCAGCTCGGGGAAGAGAAGTTCCGGGTGGAGGACTGGACGGTCCACCACCCGATCGACGTCGACCGCGTGGTGGTGGACAACGTGTCCTTTAACGTGCGGGCCGGGGAGATCGTCGGGTTCGCCGGGCTCATGGGCGCCGGGCGCACCGAGCTGGCGATGAGCATCTTCGGCCGGTCCTGGGGAACCGGGGTGTCCGGGCGGGTCTACAAGGACGGCGCCGAAATCCAGACCCGCTCGGTGGGGGAGGCTATCCGGCACGGACTGGCCTACGTGAGCGAGGACCGCAAGCGGTACGGCCTGAACCTGATCGGTTCCGTGGTGGTGAACGTGTCCGCTGCGGCGCTGGGGAAGCTGGCGCGGCTGGGTGTGATCGACAAACACCGCGAATATGCCGTGGCCGACGACTACCGGCAGAAAATGAACATCCGCACCCCCTCCGTGGCCTCCGTCGTCGCGAACCTGTCCGGCGGGAACCAGCAGAAAGTGGTGCTGAGCAAATGGATCTACTCCGGGCCGGACGTGCTGATCCTGGACGAACCAACCCGCGGTATCGACGTCGGCGCCAAGTTCGAAATCTACGGAATCATCAACGAGATGGCGGCGCAGGGCAAGGCCGTGATCGTCATTTCCAGTGAGCTGCCCGAGCTGATCGGGCTCTGCGACCGCATCTACACCATCGCCGAGGGCCGCCTCACAGCCGAGGTGCCCCGGGACGATGCCACGCAGGAAGAACTGATGCGGCACATGACCGCCGCCAGGATTGAAGGAGCGCAGGGCCAGTGACCACAACAACTCCTGAACAGGCCAAGACTCCGGCGCCGCCGCCCGCCGGCGGAACCGGACGGAAACGGCTGCGGATCGACCTGCAGCAGTACGGGATTCTCGCTGCGCTGGTGGTGATCGTGCTGCTCTTCCAGGTCCTCACCGGCGGCCGGCTGCTGTATCCGGGGAACGTCAGCAACCTCATCCAGCAGAACGCGTACGTGCTGATCCTGGCCATCGGCATGGTCATGGTGATTATCGCCGGGCACATCGACCTTTCCGTGGGGTCGGTGGTTGCGACGGTGGGGGCCATAGCGGCACTGGCAATGAACAGCTGGGGCATGCCCTGGTGGGCTGCGGTCATCCTGTCCCTGGTGGTGGGGGCAGCGATCGGTGCCTGGCAGGGGTTCTGGGTGGCGTTTGTGGGGATACCGGCGTTCATCGTGACGCTGGCCGGCATGCTCGTTTTCCGCGGGGTGGCGCTGATCCTGCTCACCGGCGGAACCATCAGCGGGCTGCCGCGCCCGTTCAACGCCATCGGCAACGGAACCCTCCCGGCCACCGGGGTGCCGGATCTGCTCACACTGGGCATCGGCGTCGTCGCCTCCGCGGCACTGGTGGGGCAGCAGCTCAAGTCCCGTGCGGACCTCAAGAAGCTTGACCTGCCGCGGGAACGGACGGCGTCGTTTGTGTTCAAGAACGCCGTGGCCGTCGCAGCGATTATGTACCTCTGCTATCTGCTGGCCTTCAACCGCGGCACGCCGATCATCCTGGTTATCCTGGCCGCGCTGGTGCTGGCGTATTCGTTCCTGCTGAACCGGACGGTGTTTGGCCGGCATATCTACGCGATGGGCGGGAACCTGAACGCGGCCATGATGTCCGGGGTGAAGACCCGCTGGGTGAACTTTATGGTGTTCGTGAACATGGGGTTCCTGGCCGGGCTGGCGGCCGTGGTGAGCACGGCGCGTGCCGGTGGTGCCGTGGCCTCGGCCGGCGGCGGATTTGAGCTGGACGCGATCGCTGCCGTATTTATTGGCGGCGCGTCGGTGCAGGGCGGTGTTGGCACTGTGGTGGGTGCGGTGATCGGCGGTCTGGTGATGGGTGTGCTGAACCAAGGCCTGTCCATTCTGTCCGTGGATGCCGCGTGGCAGCAGGTGATCAAGGGCCTGGTGCTGCTGCTTGCGGTTGCGGTCGGTTTTGCACGGCGGGGGAGGAGAGCCCGGTAGGGAAGGGGGCCGCAGTAACCGCCAGGAAGCGGATCGGCAGCTCCAGCAGCCGCAGCGGACCGTGCGGTCCTTCACCTTCGAAGACCAGTGAGTCCCCAGGGGCCAGTTCGTATTCGTAGGCGCCGTGGCCGTAAACCATCCGGCCCTCCAGCATGTAGATGAACTCCGTCCCGGGGTGCTGGAACCGCGGGAAGACATCGGCTGCGCTGGTCAGCGTGACGAGAGTGGGCTCGATCGGGTTCGGGTGGCGCAGCAGGCTGCCGAGCAGTCGGTATTCGTGGCCGTGCCGGGTTCCGCTGCGCACTGTTACGCTGCCCTGGCCGGATTTGGTGAAAGCGGCCTCCCGCTCGGTATCCGCTCCCTGGAACAGGGCTGTCACCGGGACCTCCAGCCCGGCTGCCAGACGCTGCAGCGTGGTCAGGGAGGACGAAGTGGAAGCGGACTCGATCTTGGAGACCATGGCCTTGGATAACCCGGCCCGGGACGCCAGTTCCGCCGCGGACATTCCCTGGGACACCCGGTGCTTCTTCACCTGGACCGCGATCACGTGTTCCAGCGATCCAGAGGCCTCCGGCCGGATGCCGGTTTCGTCAGGTGATGGTGCGGGGCTCGGTGGAATGGGCACCAGCCCATCATAAGCGGACCCGTGGGTGTGCCCCTCCGGTCCGGCCGCGCAGCCGGACCGGAGGGCTCCCGCCCCGCCCCGCTTCTCGGGGACAGGCTTAGCCGAGCGAGGCAAGCACATCGGCGAGCGCTGCGGCCCCCGTCTCGGCGTCGGCATCCTCCACATGTTCCTCGGGGGAGTGTGAGACTCCCGTAGGGTTGCGTACGAACAACATGGCGGTGGGGACATGTGCGGCCAGTACCCCGGCATCGTGCCCGGCACCGGTATCCAGCACCGGAGCTTCGGGCAGCACATCCTGCAGGGCGGTGCGAAGGCCGGCGTCGAAGTGGGTGGTGGGACTGAGCGATTCTTCGGTCAGTTCCATGTCGCAGCCCTCGCCGGCCGCGGCCAACCGGGCCTCCTGGCGGATGTTTTCGACGACGGCCGCAGTCACCGCATCTTCCGGATGCCGCACATCGAACCATAGATCGACGGCGGAGGCAATGACATTAGTGCCGCCCGGGACAGGCACCAGCCTGCCCACGGTGGCACGGGCATTGCGGAAGCGGAGGGCGACCGCGCGCACCGCCAAAACGCAGGCGGCTGCGGCAACCATGGGATCCCGGCGGTCCTGGATCAGAGTGGTACCGGCGTGATTGCCCTGCCCGGTGATGCGCAGGCGCCAGCGCCCGTGGCCGAGGATGGAGGATCCGATGGCCACCGGCCGGGCCAGATCGATCAGCCCGCGGCCCTGCTCGACGTGCAGTTCAACGAATTGGCCGATGCTCGCCAGTCTGCCCGGATCCGGTCCGAAACGCTCCGGATCCTGGCCGTTTGCGGCCGCGACGTCGGCGAGGGTGTTGCCGTCCGGGTCGCGTAGGCGTAGGGCACGTTCGGGGCTGATGGCTCCGGTGAGCAACCGGGAGCCGAGGCAGGCAACGCCGAAGCGGGAGCCTTCCTCCTCCGGAAAGACGGCAATGGCCAGCGGACGCCTGGGCACCTGGCCGCGGGCGCGCAGAATGTCCACGGCGACCAGGGCGGAGGCGATGCCCAGCGGACCGTCGAAGGCACCACCGCCGGGGACGGAATCAAGATGGCTGCCTGTCACGATGGCGTTCTCGCGTGCAGAGCCCGGAGCCGTCCCCGGGACGTCCCACCACGCCCAGATAATGCCGTTCGCATCAGTTTCTACAGCCAGGGCACGGCGCTGCGCCTGGTCAATAAACCAGGTGCGCAGATCCCGCTCGGCAGTGGAGAACACCGGCCGGGTGTAACCACCGCGGGCCGGGTCGGTTCCCGTCCCCGCAATCTCCGCCATCAGTCCGGATACGGAAGCCTGGCCGGGCCGCGATGAGGATTCGGCCGCCAAGCTCGGACTCATGGCCGGGCCTCCATAAGCGAGGTCCGGAACCGCTGGGGCACTCGTCCCATGCCGCCCGCAAGATTGGCGGCCATTTCGCCCAGGAGCGGTGCGAACTTTGCGCCGTGGCCGGAACAGGGGGAGAGGATGGTGATGCCCTCGGCCCGGTCGATCACGAAGTCCTCATTGGGGGTGTTGGTGAAAAGGCAGGTCGTTTCGGCGTACGGCTCCGGAACCAGGCCCGGGAGGTGGCGCTTGACGTACTCGACCATGCGCCGGCGGTGGTCCGGGTCAATTTTTCCGTCCTGGGCGGAGGCATCGGCGAGCACCTTGCCGCCGTTGAACTCCGCGATTTTCTGCCCGCGGTGGCCCGCATCGCGTCCACCGGGCAGCCCGTAAACCTGGATCCAGTCGGCCTTGTGAATGAAGGTGGGCCAGCCGGTGTCCGGGGCAGGTTGTTCGCGGTACGGGAAGTGGAAGGCGGTTTCCTGCCGGATTTCGAACCGGGGCAGGGACCTGAGGAAACCGGCCGGGAGCTCCAGCCCTGCCAGCAGGCCGGGGAGCCAGCCGCCGGCAGCGATGACCACCTGGCGGGCGGTCACGGTGCGGCCCTCTGGGTCGGCCAGCGTGTAGCCGGCACCCGATTTTGCCACGGACGCCACGGGCCATCCGCTCAGAAGAGTTGCCGATTGCGCGACGGCGGCCGCGACCATGGCGTGCACAGCACTTTGCGCATCAATCACCCCCGCGGCGGAGTGCCACAGCACCTCGGTGTCGAATGAGAACTGCGGCCAGCGTTCGGCCGCCTCACGCGGGGAGAGCAGCTCGTGGGACAGCCCGGCCTCTTCCAGGACGCTGGCCAGCTGCCGCGGACCGCGTACCTCACCGTGGTCCACGCATCCTGTTGGCGTAATCAGGGAACCGCCGTGCACGGATTCCAGTTCCTTCCACCCGGCCACGGAGTCCTGGACCAGGCGGGTATAGAAGGGATCCGCGTAGACATAACGGAAGATCCGGGCGGAGCCGTGGGAACTGCCGGCGTCGTTGGCGGGCTCGGCGCGTTCCAGGATCACCACGGAATGTCCGCGCTGCGCGAGCCGCCAGGCGGTAGCGGCGCCGGCGAGTCCGGCACCCACCACGGCGTAGTCGAAGGATTCTGTGTCGTCCATGGCTAGAACCCGGTTCCGGCGGCGCCGGGAATCCACTGGGTGCCGGCTAGTGGCACCCGTGCCATGGCTGAGGACTCCACGGTCAGGGCAACCAGGTCCTCTGGCTCCAGATGGTGCAGGTGGGCTTTGCCGCATGCTCTCGCGATGGTTTGGGCCTCCAGAGTGAGCACGCGCAGGTAGTTGGCCAGGCGCTGTCCAGCAGCGATGGGGTTCAGCCGCGCCGCCAGTTCCGGGTCCTGAGTGGAGATGCCTGCGGGGTCCCTGCCGTCCTGAAAATCGTCGTAGAACCCGGCGGCGGAGCCGAGTTTGGCGTACTCCTCGGCATACACCGGGTTGTTGTCACCCAGGGCGATCAATGCCGCAGTTCCGATGGCGACAGCGTCCACGCCCAGCGCCATGGCCTTGGCGACGTCGGCTCCGTTGCGGATACCGCCGGAGACAATGAGCTGGACCTTGCGGTGCATACCGAGTTCCTGCAGGGCCTGGACGGCCTGCGGAATGGCGGCGAGTGTCGGGATACCCACGTGCTCAATGAAGACCTGCTGGGTGGCGGCTGTTCCGCCCTGCATCCCATCCAGTACCACCACGTCGGCACCGGATTTCACTGCCAGAGCGGTGTCGTAGTACGGGCGGGAGGCGCCGATCTTCACGTAGATGGGTTTTTCCCAGTCGGTGATCTCGCGCAGTTCGGCAATCTTGATTTCGAGGTCGTCCGGGCCGGTCCAGTCCGGATGCCGGGACGCCGAGCGCTGGTCGATGCCCACCGGCAGGGTGCGCATGCCGGCAACCCGTTCGGTGATCTTCTGCCCCAGCAGCATCCCGCCGCCGCCGGGTTTGGCGCCTTGGCCCAGGACAATCTCTATAGCGTCGGCCTTGCGGAGATCGTCGGGATTCATGCCGTAGCGGGAGGGCAGGTACTGGTAGACCAGGTGTCGGGACTGGCCGCGTTCCTCCGGCGTCATGCCGCCGTCGCCGGTGGTGGTTGACGTGCCGGCCGCGCTCGCGCCGCGGCCCAGGGCTTCCTTCGCGTTGGCGGAAAGAGCGCCGAAGCTCATTCCGGCAATGGTGACTGGAATGTCCAGACGCAGTGGTTTGGAGGCGTACCGGTCCCCGAGAACGACGTCGGTGCCGCATTTCTCCCGGTAGCCCTCCAGCGGGTAGCGGGACATTGAGGCGCCCAGAAAAAGGAGATCATCGAAGTGGGGCAGGGCCCGCTTGGCGCCCCAGCCGCGGATGTCGTAGATTCCGGTTTCTGCCGCGCGCCGGATGTCGAAGATGGTGGCACGGTCGAAGGTCGCGGACTCGCGCAGTCCGAGCTCGGCGGGCGAGGCCGCGGTGCCGGGGGCTGGAGTGGATGCTGTGAGGGTCATGGGTGGGGCTCCTAACGGATGCGGAGGATGTCGAGGGTCCGGCTGGGCGCTAGTAGGCGCTCGAGTTGTCCACTTTGAAGTGGTAGAGGCCGCGGGCGGAGCCGTAGCGAGTGAAGTCGGCGGGGTTGTGCTCAAGCCCGGCGGCCGCCAGCAGTCCGGCCAGCTCGGTGAGGTGCTCGGCCCGCATTTCCTTGGCCACGCAGTCGGCGCCCAGGGAGGCAACACTGCCCCGGACGTAAATCCGGGTCTCGTAGATGGAATCGCCTAGGGCTTCGCCGGCATCGCCGCAGACCACCATGCGCCCGGCCTGGGCCATAAACCCTGACATATGTCCGATATTTCCGCCGACCACTATGTCCACCCCCTTCATGGAGATGCCGCAGCGCGCCGAGGCGCTGCCCTCGATGACCAGCAGGCCGCCGTGGGCGGTGGCACCGGCAGACTGTGAGGCGTCCCCGCGGACCCTAACGGTCCCGGACATCATGTTCTCGGCCACGCCCACTCCGGCATTGCCATGGATGGTCACCGTCCCGCCCTGGTTCATGCCCGCGGCGTAATAGCCAACATGGCCGTGCACGTCCAGCTCAAGGCTGGAGTTGATTCCGACGCCGATTGAGTGGCGGCCGCCTGGGTTCTCCACGGTGAAGCGCCCGGTGTCTGCGCTGTGGTGCAGGGCCAGGTTCAGGTCGCGGACGGTATCGGTGTCCAGGTCGAAGGACTGGGAGGGCAGGGTGCTGGACTTTGGTTCAGCGAGGTTGATGGTGGTCATGAGGTTCCCTTTACTGTGAGGCTGACGGGTGTGCGGCGGAGCCTAGAGATCCCAGGTGTAGACCCGCCCGGGTTCGGGTTCGAAGATCCGTGCGGACTCGATGCCCGGAAGATGTGCCAGGGCGCGGAACTCGCTGGCGATCGCTACGTATTCCGCGGACTCGGCGACGATCGCAGGCTTGCAGGCGATGGGATCGCGGACTATTGCCATGGAAGTGGCTGTAGTGACGACCAGTGTGTAGAAACCGTCCAGGACCTTGCCGAGGTTGGTCAGCGCGGTCTCCAGGTCATCACCGGAGGCGAGGCGGTGGGCGACGTAGCGTGCGCCAACCTCAGTGTCGTTCTCCGAATCGAAGTCGACGCCGAGCCTCTTGAGTTCGCGGCGGACCGAGGCATGGTTGGAGAAAGAACCGTTGTGGACCAGGCAGAGGTCATCGGCTACGGCGAACGGATGGGAGCCGGCGGCGGTGACCGCTGATTCGGTGGCCATCCGGGTGTGGCTGAGCCCCTGCGTGCCAAACATCCCCTCCAATCCGTGCCGCCGGGCTACGTCCTGCGGGTTGCCCACGCTTTTCATGACGGTGACATGTTCACCGCGGCCGGCAACGACGATGCCGGGGTACCCGGCGGACACTGCATCCGCGAGCGTTCCTGCGTCGACCTGCGCGCTGATCAGTGTGGTGTCCCCGATTTCGCGCACCCGGGCCTCGCCACCGGCCGGCAGCGACTCACCGAGGAGGCGTTCCAGGCCAGCGTCGGTGATGCCCAGGCCGGTGTCCAGGACGCTCAGCGTCGCGAGACCGCTGGTCACGAGGTCCGGGTTGTCGTAAACCGCCATGCCCGCGGAATCGGGGCCGCGTTCGATGATCTGGCAGAGCATTCCGGTGAGCAGGGAGCCCATTTGGGGCCGCAGCGCCGCGCTGCGGACCTGAAGGGCGGCAATTCCGCACATGTCGGTGGTTCCTTGTCTTCTTGGGGGCGGGGGAGTTGTGCTGGGGTGTAGCGGCCGGTTTCCGGGCCGGGCTAGACGGAGGTCAGGTAGTTGGTGATTTCCCAGGCCGTCACATTCCCGTGCCAGCTGATGAACTCCTGCTCCTTGGCATCGGCGAAGTAGCGGCCAACTGCGGGATCACCACTGAGCGCGGTGAGCATCACCTCGTCACGGCGCAGGGCCTCGACTGCATGCATCAGCGTTGCGGGCAGGGTATGGGCATCCGACTTGCGTTCACCCGGCCCGCTGGGGGTGCCGGGATCCAGGGACTTCTCGATTCCGTCAAGCCCTGCTGCGATGGTCGCGGCGATGGCGAGGTAGGGATTCGCGGCGCCGTCGCCGGAGCGCAGTTCCAGCCTGTTGGCATCCGGAACCCGGACCATGTGGGTGCGGTCATTGCCGCCGTAAGAGGCGCGGTTGGTGGACCACGTGGCACCCGATTCGCTGGTTGTGGCCCCGGTGCGCTTGTAGGAATTGACGGTGGGGGCGAGGAATGCCTGAAGTGCGGGGGAGTGCTCCAGGATGCCGCCAATAAAGGAGTAGGCGTCCCGGGAAATACCGAGTCCACGGGGATCTGCGGCGTCTGGGAACAGGGCAGTATCCTCGTTGCTCCACAGCGAGAGGTGGAAGTGCAGTCCGTTGCCGGTGCGGTCGGTGAACGGCTTGGGCATAAACGTGGCGATCATGCCGCGCTGCTCGGCCAGCACATTCAGGATGTACCGAAGGGTGATAACGCGGTCGGCCGTGACCAGCGCGTCGTCGTAGTTGAAGTTCTGTTCGAACTGCCCGGCACCGTCCTCATGGTCGTTGGCGTAGTTGCCCCAGCCCAGGTTGTTCATGGCCTCGGAGACGGTGGTCAGGTGCTCATACATGCGGGTTACGCCCCGGGCGTCGTAGCACGGGCGCGGGGAGTCGTCCTGGCGGTCGGCGGTGATCAGTTCTCCCGAGTCGTCCTTGGAAACCAGGAAGTACTCCACTTCGGCCCCAACCTTGGCGCTCATTCCTGCAGCGGCAAGCCGGGTGATGGCGTTTTTCAGGATGACGCGCGGTGCGTAGGGCCAGGGTTCGCCGTTGACGTGGGGATCGCAGTGGACCATCGCCAGGCCCGGCTGGATGAAATCCAGGGGGGTGAAGGAGGAGGTATCCGGTACGGCGCAGAGGTCGCCGTCCTGGGGGTTTTGCCCAATCAGTCCCGCTGCGTAGCCGGCGAAGCCGAGGGCGCCGTCGGCAAGTTCGGCGATGGCGGCCGTGGGAACGAGCTTCGCGCACGGTTTGCCGTTCAGGTCGACGAACGTGGCGAGGATGAATCGGGTCCCGTGGCGGGCGGTGAGGTCTGTCAAGGCGGCGGCCCGTTCAGCGGCGACTCCGGCCGGTTGCGCCGCGGACGGGGACGGGCTGGCGAATTCGGAAAGGGAGGATTGGTTGATGGTGCGGGTCTGCTGGTCGGCAATGGCAGTCATAGCTAGATCCAATCAATCGCAGTTACCTGTTAGGAAACGGTGTTGAATCTAGTTACCCATTTTTATATTGCGGGAAGAGCGCCCCGGTGTTAACACGAGGTTACAAAGCAGGCTTTCCGCCCGCCGTCATCCGGAACTATTCGGCATAATCGTAAAAACCGGCACCGGATTTACGGCCCGTTCGGCCCAGCGCCACCAGGGAGGCAACGGTCGGGTCGGGCATATCCGCAGGATCGCCGGTCTCGGCAAAGGTCGCCTGGGCGATGAAGTCGATGACATCTAAACCCACCATGTCCATCAGCTCGAACGGCCCCATGGGGTGGCCCAGCGCAGTGCGCGCCGTAGTGTCGATGTCCCGGTGCGTCGCGATCCCCGCCGCGGCCAAGGCCAGGGCCTCCCGTTGCAGGGCTCCCATCAGCCGGTTCGCGATGAAGCCCGGAATCTCCTGGTTGATCAGCACCGGTTCCTTTCCCAGCGACCGGGCGAGGGCCATCACGGTGTCAACGGTTTTCGATGAGGTCTGCTCGTGCCGCACCACCTCGACGCACTTCATTACCAGGGCGGGGTTGAAGAAGTGCATGTTGCACACCTGGGACGGCCGGCCCGTGACCTCGGCGACCTTGGATGAACCCAAGGTGGAGGAATTACTGGCAAGGATGGCGTGTGGCGGGGCGATGCGGTCCAGGGACCGGAAGATCTCCTGTTTTACGTCGAGGCGTTCGGTTGCGGCCTCGATGATGACGTCGGCAGTCTCCGCGGTGGATAGATCGGTTGTGTAGCTGAGCCGGCCGTGGGCCGCCGCGGCCTCTGCTTCGGGCAGTTTTCCCTTGCCGGTCCGTCCCTCGCTCCACGTGCGAAGGTCCGCTTCTGCGTGCTTGAGTCCGTCGGCCGAGATGTCCTGCAGGATGGTGCGGTAGCCGGCAAGGGCCGCGGTCATGGCGATCTGCCGGCCCATGGTGCCCGCCCCGACGACCAGGATGCAGGTGATGGGCGGGACGTCCGCCGCCGGAAGGCTGGCTGTGCTCGGGGAGGAAGTCATCGTCTCGCTCGTTTCGGTGTGGGAGGGGACCCGCGGCGCGGCGCCCCGCCGGGAAACGGGTAAGCCCGCCGGGAACGGGGTCTAGCGGAAGGCAGGGGCGCCGGTGAGTTTGTTGCCGAGGATCAGGGTGTGGACTTCATCCGTCCCCTCGTAGGTGCGCACCGATTCCAGGTTGTTCGCGTGGCGCAGCGGTGAGTAGTCCAGCGTGATGCCGTTGCCGCCCAGGATCGTGCGGGCCTCACGGCAGATCGCGATGGCCTCCCGGCAGTTGTTCAGTTTCCCCAGCGAGATCTGGTGCAGGCCCAGGGTACCGGCGTCTTTCTTGCGTCCCAGGTGCAGGGCCAGCAGGAAGCCCTTGTTGATTTCCAGGGCCATGTCCACCAGCTTCTGTTGGGTCAGCTGGTACCCGGCCAGCGGTTTGTCGAACTGCATCCGGGACTGGGAATAGGACAGTGCGTCCTCGAACGCATCCCGGGCTGCGCCCATGGCACCCCAGATGATCCCGTACCGTGCTTCGTTCAGGCAGGAAAACGGGCCTTTGAGTCCCACCACGTCGGGGAAGACCGCGCCGGCCGGCAGTCGGACCTCGGCCAGGTCGATTTCGCATTGGATCGAGGCGCGCATGGAGAGTTTGGGTTCGATCGGGGTAGCGGTGAAGCCGGGCGTGTCGGTGGGGACCACGAACCCGCGGATGCCTTCGTCGGTCTGCGCCCAGATCACTGCGACCTGCGCGACCGATGCCAGGCCGATCCAGCGTTTGGTGCCGGTCAGGATCCAGTCATCGCCATCGCGGCGGGCGAAGGTTTCCATGCTGGAGGGGTCCGAACCGGCACTCGGTTCGGTGAGGCCGAAGCATCCGATCGCTTCTCCGGCGGCCATGGCGGGCAGCCACTGCTGTTTCTGTTCCTCGGAGCCGTGTTTGTGGATCGCGGACATCGCCAGGGATCCCTGAACCGAGACGAAGGTACGCAGGCCTGAGTCCCCGGCTTCGAGTTCAGCCGCGGCGAGTCCGTATTCGACGGCGGTGCGGCCGGCGCAGCCGTAGCCCTTCAGATGCATGCCCAGCAGGCCTAGTTTGGCCATTTTGGGGACGATTTCTAGCGGAAAATGGGCGTCCTCGTACCAGCGGGCGATGTTCGGTTTGATCTCGGTTTGCACGAAGTCCCGGACCTGGCTGCGCAGCTCCAGTTCCTCCGGGGTGAGGAAGTCGTCGAAATCAATCAGATCGCCGGTGCAGGGCAGAGTGCTGGTGGTAGACATCGGAGGCCTTTCGCGGTGTGTACAAGGGGAGGATCAGAGGAAATCGAGCCGCCCGGCGGACGTGCCTGCCGGGACAGACCCGTTTAGCTGCGGCGGAAGGTTGCGGTGCCGCCGGACAGGACAGTCGTTTCTCCCGCCGTGGCGCCAAAGTAGGTGCGGCCGTCCCGCTCGGCTGAGGTGATCTCGAGCTGCTGGCCGGGCAGGACAGGGGCGGAGAGCCGCACGTCCAGTTCCGTGAGGTCAGCAGGATGGGCGCCTGTCTGCGCGGCGGCCTCACGGACAGCAATGCCAAGCGTGCACAGCCCATGGAGGATGGGCCGGTCGAATCCGTTGGCTGCCGCCACCGCAGGATCGATGTGAATCGGATGCCGGTCACCGGTCAAGCGGTACAGTGCGGCCAGGTTCCCGGAGGTCTGGAACGTCGAGGACCGCACGGGGTCCGGGCGTTCTTCCCGGCTTGCGGAGGGACCGCGGTCTCCGCCCCAGCCGCCGATGCCGGGGAGGAAGATGTTGTAGGTCGCCGTGAAGAACTCCGAGACCGCTTCAATCTCCACGATGGAGGCTTTGCCCTTGTCATAGACGTTGGCCACGCGTCCGGTCATAACTATGCTTCCGGCCGCAGGCAGGGGCTTGTGCATCACCAGCCGCTGGGAGGCATGCAGGGAACGCTTCGGGTCGTAGGCACCCAGCCGGCCGGTGGCTTCCACAGCCCAGAGTCCCAGGGCACAGGCGTAGGTGGGCAGCGTGCGCAGGCCGCGTTCGTAGACCAGGTCCAGGTCCGACGGCGAGGCGCCGACGGAGAGCGCGTAAAGGATCACCGCGGTGTCCTCATAACGGACGGTGTGTTCGCCGAGGTCGGTGCCGGCAAGTTCCGCAAGCGGAAGAGTCATGGTGGTTGTCATCTGGTGACCCGCTTCTGTTGGTGGTGAGAGTTAGGGGTGGCGTGCCTTGGCCTGCGCGACGGCGTTGGCACGGGAGGGGGAGTCCAGCAGGTTCTTCCGGCGCTGCTGCCAGGCGGCGTCGTTGTAAGTGCCTGTCTCCAGCTCGCCAAGCAGTTCGCGGGTGGCGGCCAAGGCAGCGAGGTTCTCCGGGGCCAGGCCCGAAAGCGCTGTGAGCGCACTCGCCCGGGCGGTTCCGGCGGGTACTACCGTGCTGAACAACCCGGCCGCGAGGGCGTCCGGCGCCTCAAAGCGCTCACCCAGCAGCAGCAGCCGGCGCACGGTGTCCCGGGGATAGGCGCTGGCGAGCCAGGCCACTGAGCGCGGGCTGTAGAGCAGGCCGAGCCGGACCGCGGGGACCTGGATGAAGCTGTCCCGGCCGGCCACCCGCAGGTCGCAGGCCAGTGCCAGATGTGCGCCGGCGCCCATGCAGGGTCCTTCCACAGCGGCCACTACCGGAACCGGGCTGGCCGTGATGGCGTGCGCAACGCGCTCCACGGCGTCGTCGAAGGCAGCATCGGCGCTGGTTCCGGTGAGGTCCCCAAAGTCCGCTCCGGCGCTGAAAACCTGCCCGGCACCCGTGATGATGATGCCGGTAACGCCCTCAAGGTCCCAGGAAAGCTCTGCCGCCAGCTCGCCGAGCAGCGCGAAGGAGAGCGCATTCCTGCGTGGCGGAACGTCCAGGACCAGCGAGAGCACATGTCCGGTCAGTTCCCGGCGAACGTACCGGCTCATGGCGCTGGCACCGTGGCGCGGCTCCAGCGGGAAACCACAGCCAGGCGGTCGAATTCCAGCGCTTCCTCCAGGTCTTCGGAGACATCGAGCAGCAGCTGTTCGGCACCGGCCGGCGCAACCAGCTGCGCGCCGACAGGCAGCCCTTCCGTGAAACCGCAGGGCACGGAGGCAGCCGCCACGCCTGCCACATTAAACGGGACGGCAAAGGGGAAGGGGCCCCACAGCTGATCGACTTCCTGCCCGTCGATGCGGGCTGGGCGTTCGCCATGCGGGAACGCCGGAACCGCTGATGCCGGCGTCAGGAGGAGGTCGAATCTGCTGAAGAGGGCAGCTAGCCGCATCCGGTACTGCGGAAGCAGCTCGTGCGCCCGGGCCACCGATGCTGGATCCAGGGCGAGGGCTGCCCTCAGGGAAGAGCGCTCATAGCGGGTGAGCTCCTCGGCATGCCGGAGCAGCAGGTGGCCGCGCTCGCGGTGTTCGTCTTCCAGTACGAGTGGGCCGAACACATCGTTCCAGCCGTCCAGCGGAAGATCGGTGTGGACCACGTCGTGCCCCATCGCGGCGAGCTGGCTGGCCGCGGCATCAACGGCACGCGCCACCCCGGGATCCACGGGCCGGCCTTCTGGCCTTGCGCAGTAGGCAATCCGCAGCCTAGGTACTTCCCTGCGTGCATAATCCCGTCCGGCGAGGATGCCCAGGAGTGGCCGGGCGTCGGCCACGATGCTGGTCATCGGGCCCGCACCGACAAAGTCAGTCATGCCGCGGAAGCCTTTTTCGTCCGGGCACAGGCCGGGGGAGGTCTTGAGCCCGAAAATCCCGCAAAAGGCGGCCGGAATCCGGATCGATCCTCCGCCGTCCGACCCCACGGCAACCGAGGAAAGCCGGGCAGCGACGGCACTGGCTGAACCGCCGCTGGAACCACCGGGCGTACGCCCTTCATCCCAGGGATTGCCTGTTTCGGGGCCAAGGAGGTTCTCACTGGTGGCGGACTGCCCAAATTCAGCAGTGCTGGTTTTCCCTGTAAACACTGCACCGGCAGCTCGCAGCCGCCGCACCACGCCGGAGTCGGATTTGGAGATCAGACCCTCATAAACCCGGGACCCGAGGGAGGTGGGCGAGCCGGCCACGTGGAAGGCATCCTTGAGTGCAACCGGGATGCCGGACAAGGGGCCAGCGGGTTCGCCGCCGGCAAAGGTACGTTCCGCGGCTTTGGCCTGGAGCAGGGCCGTATCCGGCAGCACTGTGACGAAGGCGCGCAAGCCGGGGTCGACGTCGTTGATCCGGTCCAGGAACGCGGTCGTGACTTCGACGGGGCTCAGGTCGCGGCGCCGATAGGCGGCAGCCAGTTCGGCAACGGGAAGAGTGATGGCCTCATCCATGCGGGTGGACTCCGCCGCTGACGCCGTAAGTCTCGCCGGTGATATACCCGGCCTGGTCCGAGGCGAGGAATGCCACCAGCCCTGCGACGTCCTCGGGCTGGCCAATCCGGCCAAGCTTGGACTGGTTCTCGGCGTAGCCCGTGAAGAACTCGTCAGGGTAGATCTTCCGCAGGAAGTCGTTGTAGATCAGTCCTGGGGTGATGGCGTTGGCTCGGATGCCGTGCCTGCCGTTCTCCGCAGCGGTGACCCGGGTCAAAGCCAGTACACCGGCCTTGGCAGCAGAGTAGGCGGCGCCGTGGACCGTGGAAGTCTCATACGCGGCGATGGAGGAGATGTTCACGATCGCTCCACTGCCGGCATCGATCATGTGGGGCAGTGCGTAGCGGGTGCACAGGAAGGTGCCGGTGAGGTCGACATCCAGGCACTTCTGCCAAGTGGCCAGCGACATTTCGGCGACCGGCTCGATCTTGGACCAGCCGGCGTTGTTGACTAGGACGTCAAGGCGCCCGTGGTGTTCCATCACGGCGTCGATCGCGGACCGGACCGCCGTTTCGTCCGCAACATCAAGAGGGACGGCGAGGAAGTCGCGGCCGTGCTCTGCGGACAGCTTTTCGGCCGCCTCCCGGCAGCGGCGTTCATGGACATCGGTCACCACCACGTCATACCCGTCCATGGCGAGCCTGGCGGTGACAGCCGCACCTATGCCGACGCCGGCGGCTGCGGTGACAAGGGCTACTTTGTTTGTGCTGGTCATTTCTTCTCCTCAAAGGTCAGGGCAGGGGAGCGTTCCGGATCGCTGGATAGGTCCGGTATTAGTGTTTGGCGGAGCACACCGATCACCGCCGCCGGGTTGTCTGCGCTCATCAGGTGTCCTGCGTCCGGGATCTCCCAGTACGTGACATCCGGGAGTGCCTCGACGATGATCTGTGCAGCCTTCGCCGGACAGAAGGCGTCATGGGCGGCTCCAACCACATCAACGTGGTGAGAGATTCCGGCGAGCCGGGGCGTGAGGGGGTATTCGTTGAGTGCGGCCATGGCACGCGAGGCGTTTATGTATCCGCCCCCGTCCCCAATCGCCGCGAGGCGGTCGGCAGTGATCTCATCGAGACTGGCCGACGCCGAGTGCAGGGCCGCGGCGGTGTCCGCACGGATAGCCTCCCGGAACTCCGGGGCCGCGGTGTCCTGAGCCAGCGAGATGCGGTTCCCATAGAACTGGACGGCGCTTCTTCCTACCAAGGAAGAGGTGCCCAGCACCACGCTGCGAAGTACAAGGTCGGGCCGCTCGGCGGCGGCCCACAGTGCGATCGTACCGCCGAGGGAGAACCCCACAACGGTTGCCGGGCCGGTGACCTGCTCCAGGAAGCCGATGAGGTCGCGGCCCAGCTGTTCGAGGCTGCCGTTCCCGGTGCCGAGAGTGGTGGAAGCGTGTCCGCGCAGGTCATAGGCGAACGTGTGGATGTCCGGCAGTGCTGCCTGCACGCCGCTCCAACTGTTCCGGCCTTCGGCGAGGCCATGGATCAGTACAACTGGGGCGCGGCCAGGCATAGGCTTTCCGGTTTCCGTAAACGCCACCTCAAGGTCGTGTATGGCAACTGCCTGCATCTGCATTCCTCCTCACTGCCTCATGGTCGGGTCGCGCAACTGCTGCGCACCGGGGAAGGGGCGTTGTGTCGTCTGTTTCACATCATCACGGGAGTGCATACAAGTCAAGAGAGTGATGTCGCTTTTTTAAAAACCGGCGGGTAAAGTGCTTTCTGACTCGCGAAACGCTTTCGCGCCAGGGAATCCGCCGGGGGAGCAAAGGATGAGAAATGGCAGCTGAACCGACAACTCCAAAGGGGCGCCGCACCCGAGAACATCTTGTCAGTGCAGGGCGGGCGGTGTTTGCGAGAAACGGCTATGTGAACGCCCGTATGGGCGATGTAGCCACGGAGGCTGATATCTCGATGGGTGGCCTCTACCGCTACTTCAGTGATAAAGAAGACCTCTTTGCCCAAGTGATAGAGGATCTCCACGAGCAGCTGTTCGAGGCAAGCTCGTCCGGCGGGTACAGCTTCCGCACTGAGCCCTACTTTGCACTCCTGGAAGCCAATCGGGGATACCTGCTGGTCTACAGCGAGAACAGGGACCTGATGAGAGCCTTCATTCAGGCTGCGCACGTGGAAAAGCGGTTCCAGGATATCTGGTGGCAGATGCGCCACCGCCATGTGGAACGCCTGGCAGGCGCGCTGGCCCGCGTCCACGGCATCACCGAGATTGACGGGGTGGATGCCAGGCTCCATGTCGAGGCACTGGCCTGCATGGCAGAGCAGTCAGCCTATATTTGGTTCGCGCAGGACAAAATGCGCGGCGGCGAAGTGTCCCTTGAGGATGCAGCCAAATCCATTACCCACAACTGGTACACGGCACTGTTTAAGCGCTCCCAGTGACTTTTCGCCGGCCGGAACATCCGGCTCGGGCTCTTTGGAGAAGGTGGCGGCGGCCCGCGGGCGCCGCCGCCTTTTTCATACCCGGAGGCTGAGTGTGCGGATTCGCAACAGAAACCGGCAGGCAACAGACTATTAACAAAAAAGCGACATCACTCTCTTGACTACTTGTGGGGCGTGAAACATAGTTGAGGAACATTTATGACTGAGGTGGCCGTCACAGAGCCGCCACCGTCACCATCCGTTGGAAAAGGAGTCATGATGCCCACCTCCGCACTGGCTGGACGTGCTGCGCAAAGTTCCGTGACCGGACCTTCCGACGCCGGCCACACAGGGATCTGGAACGACTTCCTGACGCGGCTGGCCGAAGACCCTAATGCCACCGCGGTAATGGATGACCGCGGGAACAAGCTGACCCGCGCCGAACTTGAGACTCTGTCAGCTGAGATCGCCGCAGATATGGAAGCCCGCGGCCTGACTGCCGGCGACGTCGTTATCATTTGCATGCCGAACTGGACCGACTGGCTGGGTGTCTACCTCGCAGCCCTGCGATCCGGTCTGCTTCCCGGGACCCTGCCGGTGACGTCCGACCCCGGGTCGATCGCCTACGTGAGCCGTTTGGTGGGAGCCCGGGCGGTATTCCTGCCGGCTGTCCACCGCGGACGCTCTTTCCAGGAAGAGATCGACCGGCTGGCCGAATCGGCCGGACAGCATCTGGAGATTATGTTCCTGGACGGGGAGCATGGCGGGCATCGCCACTGGCGGACCGTCACCGGCCCCCCGCCGGTCCTGCCTGAATACCCCGCGGGCATGGTCCATATCCTCTTTTCCTCTAGCACGACTGGCAGCTCCAAGGCCATTGCCCATTCGGAAAAGAGCCTGCGTGCCTACAACCAAGCCGTGGTTGACCGCTATGGCGTTACCGCTGACAAGCCCATCTTCATGCCCTCGCCGCTGGGCCACAGCACCGGGTTCTGGCACGGAGCCCGGATGGCCATCATGGTGGGCGCGCCGCTGGTACTTCAGGACCGGTGGGAACCACGCCGTGCACTGGAACTGGTAGCCGCCAACCGATGCGCATTCACTGTAGCGGCAACGCCGTTCCTGACGGACCTGGTCAAGACCGACTGGGACAACGAGGTTCCAAAGCTGGCGGGCATGCGGGCCTTCCTCTGTGGGGGAGCCCCAATTCCACCCTCGCTTATCGAGGAAGCGCAGCGCCAGATGCCGGACACCCGAATCTGCTCGATCTGGGCGATGAGCGAAGGCGGAGCAACCTCCAGCCTGCCCGGTGACTCCGTGGACCAAGTTGCCAGCACCTGCGGACGAATGATGTCCGGGACCGAGCTGCAGGTCCTGAAAGACGGGCAGATCGCCCCGCGCGGCACCGAGGGTGAGATCGTGATGAAAACTCCCTCCCTGTTCCTGGGCTACATCAACCAGACCGAGATGTACCGGAAGTCCTTTACCCGCGAGGGCTACTTCCGCACGGGTGACGTCGGAATCATCGACGACGCCGGCTACCTGAGGATCACCGGGCGTAGCAAGGACATCATCATCCGCGGAGGAGTCAATCTTTCCCCGGTGGAAATTGAGGCGGTCCTGGCCGGGTATCCCGCTATTTCCCGTATTGCCGTGGTGGGGGAACCGGATGAGCGTATGGGCGAGCGCATCTGCGCCGTCATCCAGCCCGCCGGTACCCCGCCGACGCTGGCAGAAATCCTGGAGTGGCTCGCGGAACGGGGAGTGCCTCGCCGCCTGTGGCCCGAATCTATACGCATTGTGGCGTCCATGCCGGAGACCCCGGCTGGAAAGATCCGCAAGAACCTGCTCCGCGAGGATCTCTTCCGCAGCAGCTGAGCACCACCATCTTCGTGAGCGGCCATTTGAACCGCTCACCCGTCTCTGTGTGACCGGGCGCCGCCGTGCCCTCACCCTCGCCGTTGAAAGGCAACAATCATGGCAACACAGCAACAGAGTTTCGGCACCAAACAGCAAAAACGCGCCTTCACCGCCAGCCTCGTCGGCACCACGGTTGAATGGTTTGACTTCTTCATTTATGCCACGGCAGCCAGCCTGGTGTTTTCAACGATCTTCTTCCCCTCGGTCGATTCAAATCTGGGACTTCTCGCATCCTTCGCCACACTCGGCGTCGCGTTTCTGGCACGGCCGGTGGGCGCGGTCGTCTTCGGACATTTCGGGGACCGGTTGGGACGCCGAAGCACGCTCATCGCTACCCTGACCCTGATGGGCGTCGCCACCGGCCTCATCGGAATCCTGCCCACCTGGAACGACGTCGGTATCTGGGCGCCGATCATGCTCACTGCTCTGCGTTTCCTGCAGGGTGTTGCTGTGGGCGGTGAATGGAGCGGAGCGGTGCTGATGAGCGTCGAAAACGCGCCCAAGGAGCGAGCCCGTTTCTACGGATCAGCCCCGCAGATAGCCAGCCCGCTGGCCCTGGTCATGGCGAGTATCGTGATGTACTTCGTGGCCCGGCTTCCCAGCGAGGACCTCCTGTCCTGGGGCTGGCGGATTCCCTTCTTGGTGGGATTTGTCCTGGTCATCATCGGCATGCTTATCCGCCTGGGCGTCGAGGAATCCCCCGAGTTCACAGAGGTGAAGAAGGCGGCGGACGTCAAAAACAACCCCATCGGCACGGTCTTGAAGCGCATGCCGGTGCAGGTGCTCATTGGAATTGGCCTGCAGGCCAGCGTGATCGTGCTGTTCTACCTGATCACCACGTACATGCTTTCCATGGCCGCGGATCGGCACGGACTGGAGCGCAGCGACACCCTGATGATCCTGCTGATTGCCGCTTCCTTTGATCTGGTGGCAATCATCACCGTTGGAATCATCGCGGACAAAATCAACCCGTGGAAGATCTTTATGCTCGGTGCCGTCTTCACCCTGGCGTTCGCGGTGCCGCTGTTCGTGCTTTTCGATACCGGCAACGTGGTCCTGATGACCTTAGCGTTCACCCTTGCCCTGGTGCTGGGCCACGCCAGCATCTACGCGGTGGTCTCCAGCATGACGTTCGACCTGTTTCCCACTTCCGTGCGGTACAGCGGGGTTGCCCTCTGCAGTGCGTTCGCCGGCGTGGCCTGGGCCGCAACCACCCCGCTGCTGGCCGCCGCCCTGGTGCCCACGAACGCCACGGGCCACTGGTGGCCGCTGGCCACGATGATCGGCCTGGCCTCGGTCGTGTCCCTGATCTCCGGATTGGCCGCCCGTCGGTACCGGGCTTCCGACGCCGCGAACGGCGACGCCGGCGCTGGCGCAGGTACCGCTGCCGGCACCGGGCCCGGGACACCCGCGGCCGTCCCGGTGCAGGCGTAGCGCCGGGCACCGCCGTCGTTTCCCTGATCCCTTACCAACCGAACACCCCACGCCCAGGAGGCCCTACCTTGTCCATCCTCTCGGAAGAACAGCTCGCCCTCGCGGAGTCGGTCCGCGACTTCTGCAAGCGGGAAGCCGGCTCCAAGGAGCAGCGGGACCGCCTGACCGACGGCGGGCGGGAAGGACACAGCCTGGAACTGAACCGGCGGGTCGCCGAGTACGGGTGGGCTGCCATCAACCTGCCCGAGGAGTACGGCGGGTCCGGCGGGAACCACGTGGACCTCTGCGTCCTGCTCGAAGAACTCGCCCGGGGAATGGCGCCCCTGCCGTGGCTGGGAACCAGCCTCATTACCGGCGGCATCTACAACCGGTTCGCCAGTGAGGAACTCAAGAAGTCCGTGCTGGCACGGCTGGCCGACGGCGAGGCCCTGGCCGTGGCGATGTCCGAACCCGGAGCCGGCTCGGACGTGGCCGCCGTCTCCTGCCGGGCCGAACTGGTGGACGGCGAGTGGGTCGTCAACGGCCAGAAGACCTGGATCACCAACGCCCACCAGGCGGACAGCATCCTGCTGGTGGCCCGGACCTCCCGCGGCGAGAAGCGGCACCACGGGCTGACCATGTTCCACGTCCCCACCGGCATTGCCGGGCTGGAAATCCGCGGCATCAACACGATGAACGGCTCTGAAGTGAACGATGTGTTCTTCACCGACTGCCGGCTCCCGGCCGACGCCGTCATTGGCGAGGTGGGCCAGGGCTGGTACCAGCTGATGGCAGGACTGGACACGGAGCGGCTGATCCTGGCCGCACAGATGCTCGGCACGGCCCAGCGTGCGTTTGACGACTGTCTGGCCTTCGTCACCGAACGCACCCAGTTCGGCAGTCCGGTGGGTTCCTTCCAGGCCTTGAAGCACCGGATTGCGGACCTCGCCACGGAGCTCGAGTGTGCCCGGCTGCTGGTCTACAGCGTCGCGGAGCAGGCGGATGCGCCCGGCGCCGGGACCAACCTCTCCCGCGTGTCGTCAATGGCCAAGCTCAAGGCCTCGGAGGTGGCCAAGGCCGCGGCTCTGGAAGGCATGCAGATGATGGGCGGCTACGGATACTCCACCGAGTTCCCCATGACCCAGCATCTGACCGCGGCCCTGGGCGCCACCATTTACGGCGGCACCAATGAGATCCAGCGTGAAATCATCGGCCGCTCTTACGGGCTTTAGCCCGCTGCCCAGCCCCGAGAACTGCGTAAGAAGGACGAACCACAATGAAGATCGCCGTACTGGCCAAGCAGGTGCCCGACACCTGGTCCGACCGCAGGATCAACCTGGAAACCGGCCGTCTGGACCGGGCGGCTTCCGAATCCGTCCCGGACGAAATCAATGAGCGCGCCCTGGAAGCGGCCCTGCGGTATAAGGGCGCCAATCCCGGCACGGAAGTCATCCTGCTGTCCATGGGTCCGGAGGGAACCGATAAGTCGCTGCGCAAGCTGCTGGCCATGGGTGCTGACTCCGCGGTGCTGGTGAGCGACGAGGCGCTGGCCGGATCCGACATGGTGCAGACCGCGCGGGTCCTGGCAGCCGGCGTGCGGCGGATCGCACCGGACCTGCTGCTGGCCGGCAACGAAGCCACGGACGGGCGCGGGGGCATGGTCCCGGCCATGGTCGCCGAAATCCTGGGCTGGCCGGTGCTGCCCGGCCTGGACGAGGTTGCCATCACCGACGGTTCAGTGGCCGGCACTGCACAGGTCGACGGCGGAGCGCTGCGGCTCAGTGCCGGGTTCCCGGCCGCCGCGTCGCTCACTGAGCGCTGTGCCGAGGCCCGGTTCCCGAATTTCAAGGGCATCATGCAGGCGAAGAAAAAGCCGATGGAAGTGCTGACTCTTGCTGAGCTGGGCATTGCGGCCGGCCCGAGCGCCGCGCCGGTGCGTTCCGAGATGGTCTCCGCCGCGGCACGTCCGGCCAAGCAGGCCGGGCCGAAGGTCCACGACGACGGCACGGCGGCGCGCCAGCTGGCGGACTTCCTCGCCGGCCTGCGGCTGGCCCGATCCTCCTAACCCGGACCACTGAAGGACACATCATGGGAAACATCCTTGTACTCATCGAAACCACCCGCGCCGGCACTGTGAAGCCGACGGCCGCCGCCCTGCTGGGCGCGGCCGAAGGACTTGGCACACCGGTGGCCGTGCTCGTGGCGCCGCCCGGACAAGGCAGTGAACTTGCCGCACAGCTTGGCGGGCTGGGGGCAGCGCAGGTGTACCTGGCTGAGACGGACAGGGCCGCACACGAGCTGGGCACCGCGCAGGTCTGTGCGCTCGCCGATGCCATCGCGCACTATTCCGCCGGCCTGGTGCTGGTGCCGAACACAAACGACTCCAAGACGGTTGCGGGCCGGCTGGCGATTGTGGCCGGCGGCTCCGTGGCCGCGGACGCGGTGGGCCTGCGGTACGACGACGAGGGCCAGGAAACGATCGCAGCCCACTCTGTGTTCGGCGGCGACTTTGCCACCGAATCGACTGTGGAGGGCGGTCTGATGATTGTGACCGTGCGTCCGGGTGCTCTCGACGCGCGGGCCGGGGCCGTGGAGGACCCGCAGGTAACGCTGGCCGCCGGTGTTGCCGTGGCGGCTCCGGGGGCCCGGATCGTCGAGGCTTCGGATATTCCGGCGTCGGCTGGCCGGCCGGCGCTGCGCGAAGCCGCCGCCGTGGTGTCCGGTGGCCGGGGGCTGGGGTCCAGGGAGGATTTCGCCCTGGTGGAGCAGCTGGCGGATTCGCTGGGTGCCGCGGTTGGTGCCTCCCGCGCCGCGGTGGACGCCGGTTATGTTCCGCAGTCGCTGCAGGTGGGCCAGACCGGTGTGTCCGTGGCTCCGCAGTTATACGTTGCCCTGGGCATTTCCGGCGCCATCCAGCACCGGGCGGGAATGCAGACGGCCAAGACGATCATCGCGGTTAATAAGGACGAGGACGCCCCGATCTTCGAGGTCGCGGACTTTGGGGTGGTGGGGGATGTGTTCACCGTGGTGCCCCAGCTCATTGAGGAGCTTGCGGCCCGGCGCAGCTAACGCGCCGGCACTAACTGACGAACCTATGAGGCAAGAGGAAACATGAGCGACCAGAACAATCCGGCCGGGCCCGCGAACCCGGAAGTTGTCCCTGCACCGGTGCGGAAGCAGCGCATGGGGGCGCAACGAGCCGCGGCGCCCGTAACCGGCGCGCCGGTCGCTCCCGTACCCGGCGCGCCGGCGAGGCCTGCACGACAGCGGATGGGAGCGCCCCAGACCGGCGCTCCGGCGCCGGGGGCATCCGTACCGGCACCGGCCAATCCGGTGGCTGAAGCCGGCAGCTCACCCAGCGTGGCAACCGCGCCGCCCGGGGCTGCTGCCGCCGACCCCGCCCTTCCGGGCACCGCCGCTGCCGGCAAGACCACCAGCCCGGCTTGGAGGAGGCACCTGGCCGTAACCGCCGTCGTAGTTGCCGTGGCAATTGTCATGGTGCTTGCTGCCCGCTGGCTGCGGACACTGGAGCCCGTCCACCTGTTCATTACTGCCTACGACGGGCACGCGTCCCAGCCGGAAAGCACACCCGAGGGCATACCGGCCTGGTTGGGCTGGCAGCACTTTTTCAACATGTTCCTGATGGTGCTGATCGTGCGGACCGGTTTGCAGATTCGCACCGAACGCAAGCCTGCCGCGTACTGGACGGCGCGGAAGGACTCGTTCTTCTCGCCGAAGGGAAACACACCGAAGAAGGTATCCCTGACCCAGTGGGTGCATCAGAGCCTGGATGTGCTGTGGGTGCTCAACGGGCTGGTTTTTGTGGTGCTGCTGTTCGCCACCGGACAGTGGAAGCGCATTGTTCCGGCCGGTTGGGATGTGTTCCCCCATCTGGTCTCTACTGCCATTCAGTACGCCTCGCTGGACTGGCCGACGGAAAACGGCTGGGTGCACTACAACGCGCTTCAGCTGGTGAGCTACTTCAGCATCGTGTTTATCGCCGCCCCGCTGGCGGTCCTTTCGGGGATCCGAATGTCCACATGGTGGCCTGAACAGGCTGTCCGGCTGAGTAAGGCCTACCCGGTGGAATGGGCCAGGGCAGTCCACGTCCCCGTGATGCTCTATTTCCTGGCCTTTACCGTGGCCCACGTGTTTCTGGTCTTCTTCACCGGGGCGCTGCGCAACCTGAACCACATGTACACCTCGCGTGACGTCACGGACTGGTGGGGCCTGGGGATCTTCCTGCTCTCCCTTCTTGTTGTGGCCGCGGGCTGGTTCCTGACGAAGCCGCTCTTTATGCGGCCCGCAGCCGCACGAACCGGGAAGGTGGGGAAATAAGCGGCGAGGTGGATCCCGTCCGGCGTATGGGAGGCATCATCCAGTAGGCTTCCCGGCATGGGGAATACACAGACGCCCGACGGGGCAGACCACGACTACTACCGGCGGCCGGCGGACGGCATTGAACCGGAGCGGTCGGTGCCGCCGCGTTCCGCGCGGCAGGACTCCGTGCAGATCATTGAGGACGGCTCAGGGCCCGGCTCCGGCGCTCGGCTGGCGGGTGCCGGCGTGCCCCACCGAGCGTCAGTCACGGGCCCCGACGCAGGGAGCTGGCCGGATACAGGGGACACGGCCGCAGCGGGGGCAAGCCGTGTTCCGCAGAGCAATTCGGGCTGGCGCAGGCTCAACCCCTACTTGGCAGCTGCCTGGGGCGTGGTGGCTCTGCTGCTCCTCTGCGGTGTTAGTTGGCTGACCGGACTCCTGACTCTGAGCCCTGAGTTCTACAACCCGTCCTTCAGTCAAGATGGTGGAGTGGGTGAGATGATCGCTATGAACCTCGCAAGCACGGGTCCGGTCCCGTTCCTGTTCGGCCTGCTGGGTGCCTTCACGCTGCTGGTGGTGCAGGCGGTGGGATTCCGGCGTAAGGGCGGATCCTAGTCCTCCTTTCTCTACCGAACGGCAGCGGCCGGTACTCCACGTCATGGAGTGCCGGCCGCTGGTGTTTAGGGCGCGTTCTGGGTCAGCCTCTGCTGCCTCCAAACCGGGCGGCGACCTCCTCGGCTGTCAGCGTGGTTCCCGCGCCGTTGTAGATGGCGTTGGTGACTACCGTCCAGGAAGCGCGCGGCCAAGTACGGAACGTGATATGCCCGCCGGCAATGGTCACCTTGCCTTCTCCGACGTCGAAGGAGGCAATGTTAGTTGCTCCGTTGAGCGCTTCCCCACCCCGTGCGTAGCCGCTGACGAGCGGATTTCCTTCCGCAGGGTACGCAGAGACTGTGGTTCCTTCGCCGGTGAGGCGGAAGGCGGCGTCGTTGTTGAACCAGGTGGGCCACGACGCCGGCATGCCCCAGGCGGCAGGCTGGGTGGTGTCGTAGTCCTGGGCCAGCAGGGCACCTGGGATGGTGAACGCATCGCGGTCCTGGGGCGTGATGTTCTCCACCGGCAGGTTCATGGCCGCCGCAGCAGTCTGCGACGCGGAGCCGAGGGCCAGGACGTTACCGCCCTGCTCGGCGAACTCCGCGAGTTTCTGCGGCGCATCCGGCACACCGGCCGCCCAGGCGAACTCCTCGGGATACTTTGAGGTGTCCAGTCCTGTTACCAGCCGGTCCGTGGTGATGCCCGGTGCCAGGACGATCGAGTCGAACTGCCCGGCGAGGTCCGCGTAGTCCTCAGCTTCCACCACTTCATAGTTGGTGCTGAACTGGTCCATCATCCACATCAGCCACCCGCCGGGCATGTTGTTGGTGCCGCGGACCAGCCCCACCCGTGTCTTCTCCGCCAGCTGGATCGCGCCGGTGGCGGGAAGGGTGTCAGTGGCGTACACCGGCAGACTGGTTTCACGCACTGCCCGCGTCAGGGTCTGCCGTGCCCGCGGTTCCGATGCCGGTATCAACAGCGCTCCGGGCGAGAATTCCTGGCCGGCAGCAGAGATGGCCTCGGTGGCACGATACGCGTCCACTCCGGCGTCCTGCAGCGCGTCGATGATCCGGCCCAGCCCGTAGGACTCAGCCCCGAGCACATATGCTCCGCCGGTTGCCGGCGGCCGCGGCATCCGAATACGTTCCTGGCGGATTTCGCGCACGCTGCGGGTCTCCGCGGTGAACTCCTCCTCCACTGCCGCAACGTCAACTCCCATAAACAGCGCGATATTATCCGTTGTTTCGCTGTATGGCAGGATCAGCGGGCAGTCGGCGCACTTGCGGGCGCTCTCCGGATACTCGTCGATGCGCAGCAGCTGGTCCACCCAGCGACCCAGTGGCTGCTGGGTACGCAGGATGTAGGAACCTGCACCGAACTCCTGCCCGCCGGCGTTGAAGGCAGCCGCGGCCTGCTCGATCTCCACGTCGCCCTGGTCGAAGATCCGCATCATGTCGTACACGGCATACGGGTCGCGCTGGTCAGCAGGAACCACATAGGCGTACGGCCCGCCCTCCCATGTGAGGCTGTTGGCGTTGATTTGGTACAGGTTGTTCATCAGCCAGGACTGCGGATCAGAGGCAACGGTGTTCAGGCCGGAGAAAGCGGCCGACGTCGCGTACTGGACAATCTGCTTCAGCGTCCAGGTATCGGAGTCGTACGGCAAGGGCGAACGGATGGTTTTATCCGCCGGTTCCAGGACGCCGTCGCCGGTGAACGGGTAGGCAAGGTCCCGGGCAGAGGCGATCTCCGTGAGGAAGATCGAGGTGCCCTGGAATGAGCCGTACCCGGCCACGTCGGCGTTCCACAGGATGCCGTATGCGTCGTCCGACTTCACGCCCTTCAGGCCTTCGGCCACCAGGTCCCGCTGCACAAACTGGCCCAGCGCGTTGGAGGAGGCAACAGCGATCGGATCCACGTCCGGGGAGAGCGGCTCGTCATACGGCGGGGTCCAGATCCGCGGGCTGTTGGTCCCGGCCTGGTGCATGTAGTGCTGCACCACCGGGCGGTACTTCTGCTCCAGCGCGACCCGGGTCCGGGACTCCTTCTGCGTCATCATGAACCAGTCGCGGTTGTTGTCGTGCCCCACGTAGCGGTGGTAGAGGTCCGGATAAACCCGGTTGTATTCGGTTCCGGCCGTCTGGTTGAAGTAGTCCACCACCATCTGCTGGCCGTCCGGATTCGCGGAGGGCACCACCAGCACCACCAGGTTGTTCAGGATACGGCTGGTTTCCTCCGAGTTGTCGGTGGCCAGGCGGTGGACGACGTCGACCAGGGCCTGGGTGTTCCCCACTTCCGTCGCGTGGATGGATGCTTCGATGTAGTAGACGGGAACGGTCTGTGCAGCCAGGTCCCGCGCGTAGGCTTCGGGCTCGACGCCGACTGCTTCGGCTTCTTCGGCCATCGCGGCGGGATCGGAGAGGCGCTCGTTAATGGCGAGGATTGAATCCAGCCGGCCGAGGTTCTCTTCACTGCTGAGGCGGAGGATGGGGTACTCGTTGTTGTCCGTGGTGCGGTCCACCACCTCGTAATCCACCTCGGGTGACTCTGCGGCGATGGTTTCGAAGTAGTCACTGATGTCCGCGAAAGACGCCAGCCGTCCCTCGTCTCCCATCTCGAAGCCGAAGTACTCCGCCGGAGTGGGAAGGTCAGGAAGCTTGCTGGCCGGTGGAGGCTCGTTCAGTGTGCCGACGGCGGGGGAAACGGTGAGTCCGATCAGGGCCAGGGAGGCGGTCACCGCCACGGCGGTTTTATGTCTTAGATGCATGGGGGTCCCTCATACGGGCTGCGGCTGCCATCGCCGCAGCGGGCAAAGCACGGCGTCGCATGCTGTGCATGCGGGGGTGCGGCTGCCCGGCCCGTGCGTCCTGCGGAGGCTCAGGCAGCTGTGGAAGTGCCGTACCCAACTGCGGGTCCGGCGGCGCGAGTGTAGGTGGGACGCTATGAGCGTGCTCTGACGAACGTCAACAGCAGATGCTGGAGTTGGGGCTGAGGCGGCTGATTCTTTTGATCGAAATGCTGAGAAACTTTTGCAGACTCAGAGATGTAGCCACTGTAGGATTGTAGACAAGTTACAGTGCTGCCTTCGCTGGACTGCGTGCCCCGGGAAGGCCCCGACCAAAGTGTGGTTTGCGTTGGCAATTTTCGATCCCGTAGTGCGCGAATCAACGCCGTCGATCATCGCCGGAAAACTCCGGACCGCTATCGGCCGCGGGCAGATTCCTGCCGGGAGCCAGCTGGTGGAAACCGAGCTCGCCCGGGAGCTCGGCGTGAGCCGCGGACCGCTGCGGGAAGCTATGCAGAGGCTTACCCAGGAGGGCCTGCTGATCAGCATCCGCAACCGCGGAATCTTCGTCATCACCATGACCGAGGAGGAAGTGCGGGACATGTACGTGGCGCGCACCGCCGTCGAACGTGCCGCAGCCGAGCTGATCCTGGCGAAAAACGGGGGCAAGGCCGTCGCCGCGCAGCTCTCCCGGGTGGTGAAGGCCATGAAGAAAGCGGCGGACAAGACCGACCTCGACGCGATGTCCGAGGCGGACATGGACTACCACTCCACCCTGGTCTCCGCAGCGGAAAGCCCGCGGCTGACCCGTATCCACAACACCCTGCTGACCGAGACCCGGATGTGCCTCACCGCCCTTGAACAGCGGTACCCGGATCCGCATACCCGGGTGGGGGAGCACCAGGCCATTGCCGATGCGCTGGCCAGAGGGGACCAGGACCTGGTGGGCACACTGCTCATCCGGCACATGGACGACGCGCTGGAGCGGCTGACCGGCGGCGGGCATTCCGAGCCGGCGGCGACCGCTTAGGGAAACTAGCCCGCGTGCCGCAGGCACATCAGCGTATAGGCCCGTGCCGCAGCGACCAGTTCGGCCACACTCACTGACTCGTTCACCTGATGGGCCTGGTCGTTGAGGCCACCCGGTCCCATCACAATGACCGGAACGCCGAAGTCCCGGGCAATGAACCCGCCGTCGCACGCGGCGGTCCAGCCCGTGACGGCACTGTCCACGCCAACTTCCGCCAGCGCCGAAACGGCATTGGCCACCAGGGCATGGTCAGCCGCCGTGCGGAACCCGGGCATTTCCATGGTCACCTCTGCCTCCACGGTGATCCCGTCGCCGTCGATCCCGTCGGTGTCGATCCCGGTGTCCCGGATCGCGGCCAGCAGCGCATCCAGGATCGTCTCCGGGTCTTCGCCGGGCATCAGCCGCCGGTCCAGGGACACCGTGCATTCCGCAGCCACCATGGACGTGCCGGTTCCGCCGCGGATCATGCCCGTGTTCCAGGAGCCTGTGCCCAGCAGCGGATCTGTTTGGGCCTGCAGCCGGGCATGGTCCGCGCGGACCAGATCCAGGATCCGTGCGGCGGCGTCGATGGCATTGCGCCCGTCCGCCGGCCGGCCGGAGTGTGCCGACTTCCCGGTAACGCGCAGTTCAAGGTAACTGTCCCCGCGGCACGCGATGACTGTTTCCAGATCGGTTGGTTCGGCCACCACACACGCCGAGTAGGGGAACGGACCAGCAGCTGCTGTGAAGGCGCGGATGCCTAGGCCCAGGTCTTCCTCATCCACGGTGCACGCCAAAGCGGCCGGGCCGGAGAGCTCGACGCCGGCGGACCGCAGCGCCCGCAGCGCAACCAGCACCGCAGCCAGGCCGCCCTTCATGTCCGTGGAACCGCGGCCGTACAGACGGCCGTCCCGGACATACGGTTCAAACGGCGGCCGATTCCAGCCGGAACCGGCGGGCACGACGTCGGAATGCCCCAGAAAGAGCAGGCCCGGCCGGGTGCCGCCCGGCAGCACCGCGGTGAGGTTCGGCCGGCCGGGAGCCACCTCGGTGAACGACACTTCCAGCCCGGCAGCCCGGGCAAAATCCATCAGCACCTGGACGGTGGCGGCTTCGGTCCCGCCGGGGTTTTCCCCGCCGGCCGAGATTAGATCCGCTGCCAGGGCCAGCACGTCGGACTCCGAGATCAGTCCCAGGACGGTCTCTTCCATAAGGGAGGGCTGAACGCTCACGCACCCGCCCCGGAATCCAGCCCTGCCAGCTCCCGGTCCAGAGCCCGCTTCAGCCGGAGAATGCCTTCCTCAGCCCGCTCGGGAGTGGTGGACGCGAAGCACAGCCGCAGGGCGTCGTCGAACTTCCCGCTGGGAGACAGCGCCGGCCCGGGGATAAAGGCAACCCCTTCTGCCAGTGCCGTCTCGAACAGCTTCTGCGTGGAAATCCGCGCGTCCGGTCCCTGCAGGGTGAGCCAGAGGAAGAACCCGCCCTCGGGATCGGTGGTGGTGATGCGGCTGCCCAGATGCCGGTGCAGGTTCTCCTGCATGGCGTCCTTTCGGCGCTTGTACTCGGTGCGCAGCCCGGCGAGGTGGTCGTTCAGGCCGCCGCGGCGGATGAACTCAGCGACCAGATGCTGGGCAGGAACATTGGTGCAGGTGTCCATGGCCTGCTTGGCGTTGATGACCAGCTGCCGGAGCGAGGGATCCGTGTCCACCCAGCCAACGCGCAGACCGGGGGCCAGGATCTTGGAAAACGTGCGGACTGAGAACAGCAGCGGATCGCCCGGGCTCAGTGCCTGCAGCGACGGCAGGTCCTCACCCTGGAAACGGAGCAGGCCGTAGGGGTCGTCGTCGATGATGACGGCGTTCCACTCGTGGGCCAGTTCCAGCAGCCGGTGCCTCCGCTCCAGGGAGAGCGTGACGCCGGAGGGATTCTGGAAGTTGGGGATCGTGTAAATGGCCTTCGGCGTCCGCCCGGCCGCGGCGATAAGCTCCGGCAGAGCCTCCACGATCAGACCGTCCTGGTCCACCGGAGCTTCCAGCAGGTCCGCGCCGTAGCTCAGCGCCGTGGCGCTGCCGTTGGTGTAGGTGGGGCTCTCCACGATCACCAGGTCACCGGGATTGATGAAGATCTTGCAGGCCAGGTCCAGGCCCTGCATGCCTCCTGCGGTGATGGTGATGCGGTCGGCCTCCACGGGATCCGCGGTTCCGGCCAGATAGTCCACCAATGCATCCAGCAGCACCGGTTCGCCCTCAGTGGCGCCGTAGGTGAGGGAGCTGTGGTCCAGCACCTGTGCGGCAATATCCCGGAACTCCTCCAGCGGCACTGCTTCGTCGGCGGGGGAGCCCATGGCAAAACGGACAATGTCATGTGTCTGGGACGCCAGCAGCGAGGTGCTTGAATCGATCACGGAGCCAACCAGTCCGGCGGCACGGTCTGCCAGGGGAAGCGCGGCACGGCCGGCAGCGGCGGAACGCGCCGGCTGGGAGCGGGCGGCATAGGAGTTCACGGTCATCGGTTAGCTGCCTTTCTGGAGCAGTTCCCGCGGGAAGCTGGTGAGTGTTTCCACGCCGTCGGAGCTGACGCAGATTGATTCGGAAAGTTCGTAGCCGTAGCCTTCCATCCACATGCCGCCAATGAGGTGGAAGGTCATGTTCTCCGCGAGGATGGTCTCGTCCTCGGAGCGGAGGGAGATGGTGCGCTCGCCCCAGTCCGGGGGATAGCCGATGCCGATCGAATAGCCGATGCGGGAGGGCTTCTCGAGTCCGTACTTGCCCAGCGTCCGGTTCCAGGTGCGGGCCAGTTCGCTGACGGGTACTCCGGGCTGGATTTCGGTGAGCACGGCGTCCAGCCCGTCGGCAACGGCGTCGGCCAGTTTCCCGAGCCGGGAAGAAGGAGTGCCGAGCACCACCGTGCGGGCCAGCGGCGCGTGGTAGCGGCGGTACGCTCCGGCGAGTTCCACCACCACCGCCTGCCCGGCTTGGAAGCGGTCCTCGCTCCAGGTCAGGTGCGGGGTGTCTGCCGCTTCGCCGGTGGGGAGCATCGGCACAATCGCTGGGTAGTCCCCGCCGGTGCCGTCCACACCGGTGATCTGTGCCTGGCTGATGGCCGCGGCGGCGTCGCACTGGCGGACTCCGACGGCGATGCTCGCCACAGCCGCTTCCATGGCACCGTTGCAGATCCGCGCGGCTCGGCGCATCAGCTCGAGCTCGGCGGGCGACTTGACCGACCGGACCCAGTTCACCAGCTCGAAGCAGTCCACCAGCGTCCACTCCGGCAGTGCATTGACCAGGGCGCGGTAACCCTTGGGGGAGAAGAAGTGGGAGTCCATTTCCAGGCCCACGCAGCCCGCTGCTGCCGGGGCAATCAGCGCGCGCTCGCGGAGGGCGAAGGCAATCCAGTCAAAGGGGTGCAGGTGCGGCCGGTGCACGTACCGCTCCGGATAGCCCACGATGTTCTCCGGCGGAAGCCAGCTGGTGCGCGATGCTCCGCCGGCGTCCATTTCCCGGGCGAAGAAGAGCATCGGCCCGTCAGCGGGTACAAAAAGGACCTGGGGTGTGTAGAAGGACCAGGCGTTGTATCCGGTGAGGTAGTAGAGGTTCGCCGGGTCGGTTACCAGCAGGGCTGAGAGCCCCTGCCGGGCCATGCGCGTACGGACTCCGGCAAGCCGGGCATCGTATTCCTCTTGGCTGAACAGCAAGCGGGTACCTCCACATAGTTGGGAAATAGCTGGAACGGCGGTTAGACGGATGAACTCACATAGCCGCGCTGCTTGTCCACCACGTTCTCCAGGTCCCTGCCGGCGGACCAGCGCTGGAGGTTGCCGTGGAACTGCAGTGCCAGGGTGTCCCGCCAGCCCCGAATATCGCCGGACATGTGCGCGGAAATGTGCACGTTCTCCATACCCCAGAACGGGTGCGAGGCGGGCAGTGGCTCTTCGCGGAAGACATCCAGCGATGCCGCAGCGATCTGGCCGGTCCGGAGCGCCTGCAGCAGAGCGTCTTCATCCACCAGCGCACCGCGGCTCACATTGACCAGGTGGGCGGAGGGCGTCATGGCGGCCAGGACGGCGCCGTCCACCAGATCCCGCGTCTGCTCGGTGAGCGGTGCGGCGAGGACCAAATGGTCCGCCCAGCCGACGTGTTCTGCCAGTTCTGCGCTGGGAACCACCGTGCCAAAGTCCGGATCGTCCTCCCGGGCCGTCCGCCCGGCACCGCGGACGGAGAGCCCGACGCCGCGCAGCAGCCTTGCTGTCGCACGCCCGATTCCGCCGGTGCCCACCACCAGGGCGCGGGAGCCGTGTGTACCGGTGAGTTCCCGGTGCTTCCACACCGCTTCGTGCTGCAGCCGCTTGGACAGGTGCAGCTGCTTGTCCTGCGCCAGGACCGATGCGAGGACAAACTCGGCGATCGGCCGGTCGAAGACGCCGTGGGCGTTCGTCAGGACAACGTTGGATTGGCGGAGGTCCTCGAAGAGCATGGCGTCCACGCCGGCGGCTGCCACGTGGACCCATTCCAGCGAGTCGGCGTACTGCCAGGCAGCGGCCAGCGCGGAGGAGAAAAAGTCCCAGAGGAACAGCACCTGTGCTCCCGGCAGTGCGGCCGGCAGGCCGGCAGCGTCGGTGATCCTCACGTCTGCCAGGGCCTGGATCTCCGCCAGATTCACCGGCAGCGGCTGGCCGGGAGCGGCCAGGATGACAACGCGCGGTTTGCTCACAGTGTTACTCACGCCACAACCGTATCCCCATTGCAGGATTGTTGACAATAGACATAAGTGACCTGCATCATGGCCGCATGACTTCCCTCAGCCCCGCCCTGAAACAAGCCACTCCCGTGATTGTGGACCACGCCCTCGGGTGCTGGATCCACGGCACCGACGGCCGGGACTACCTGGACTTCACCACCGGCATCGGCGTGACCAGCACCGGGCACTGCCATCCGAAGGTGGTGGAAGCCGCCCGGGAACAGGTCGGGAAGATCATCCACGCCCAGTACACCACCGTTATGCACAAGCCGCTGCTGGAACTGACGGAAAAGCTCGGGGAGGTCCTTCCGGCAGGACTGGATTCAGTGTTCTACGCCAATTCCGGTTCCGAGGCGGTGGAAGCCGCCGTCCGGCTGGCCCGCATGGCCACGGGACGGCCCAACATTGTGGTGTTCCAGGGCGGGTTCCACGGCCGCACCGTCGCTGCTGCATCCCTGACGACGGCGGGCACCAAGTTCTCTGCCGGCTTCGCCCCGCTGATGGCCGGCGTGCACATGGCCGCCTTCCCCTACGCCTACCGCTATGGCTGGGATGAGGACACCGCCGTCGCATTCGCCCTGCAGGAAGTGGACTACCTGCTGCAGACCCGCACCGACCCGAAGGACACCGCCGCGTTCCTGATCGAACCGGCCCTTGGCGACGGCGGCTACCTGCCCACCCCGCCGGCCTTCCTGGAAGGACTGCGGGAACGTGCGGACAAGTACGGCATCCAGCTGATCATCGACGAAGTGCAGGCCGGCGTCGGCCGCATGGGCAAGTTCTGGGGCCACCAGTACTCCGCAGCCACCCCGGACATCCTCATCACCGCCAAGGGCATCGCCTCCGGCTTCCCGATCTCGGCGATCGCCGCGTCCACGGACACCATGTCCAAAGCCTGGCCCGGTTCCCAGGGCGGCACCTACGGCGGCAACGCCGTCTCCGCCGCCGCCGGCGTCGCGACCCTGGAAGTGGTGCAGGAAGAAAACCTGGTGGAAAACTCCCGGATCCGCGGCGAACAGCTCCAGGCCGGGCTGCTGGAGATCCAGGAACGGTTCCCGGTGATCGGCAACGTCCGCGGGCTGGGGCTGATGCAGGGCATCGAGTTCACCGCCGGGGACGGAACGCCCGACGCCGCCACGGCCGCGGCCGTGCAGCAGGCCACCACCGAGCAGGGACTGCTCACGCTGACCTGCGGACCGGCAGGCAACGTGGTCCGGCTGATTCCGGCGCTGGTGGTCTCGGCGGAGGAAATCGCCACCGGACTGGAACGCTTCGAAGCCGCGCTGGCCACCGTCGCGGGTGCTGTGCCCGCCGCGGCCGGAACAGCGGCTGCCACCACTTCGGCAACCACGGAGCGCCGATGACAAAAACCGGCCTGGCCGCCCCGTCTGCAGCTGCCGCCAGCACACCGGATGCCGGTGCGCTGCTGGATTTGCTGGCCGCGGCGGGAGTCGAGGCCGACGGGTCGTCGCGGCGGCTGGCGGAGTATTCCTTCGACGCCTCCAACTACCGGGTGCCGCCGCTGGCGGTGGTGTTCCCGCGGTCGGCGGAGGACGTCGTCGCCGTCCTGAAAGTGTGCCGGGAGACCGGGACGCCGCTGATCAGCCGCGGCGGCGGCACGTCCATGGCCGGCAACGCGGTTGGCCCCGGCGTGGTGCTGGACTTCTCCCGGCATCTGAACCGGATCGGCACCGTGGACGAGGACGCGCGGACCGTGGCCGTGGAACCCGGCGTCGTGCTTGCGGTCCTGACCCGCGAAGTCGAGCGCGCCACCGGCAACCGGTTCAGTTTTGCCCCAGATCCTTCCTCCAAGAACCGTGCCACCGTGGGCGGGGCGCTGGGCAATGACGCCTGCGGCAACCACTCGGTGCGCTACGGCCGCACCTCGGACCATGTGGCGGAGCTCGACGTCGTCACGGCCGACGGCGCGCAGCTCACCGCCACGGCCACGGGGATCCGGGCCACCCATGCGGGGGATGCGTTCTCCGAACAGCGTGCCGCCGCGCTGGCCGCGGGGTTGAAGGACCTGGCACATTCCAATCTGGCCGGGTTCCGGACCGAACTCGGACGGATCCAGCGGCAGGTTTCCGGCTATCACCTGGCCAACCTGCTGCCGGAACACGGCTTCAACGTCGCCCGGGCGCTCGTGGGGTCGGAGGGCACCTGCGCCGTGATCGTTGGCGCGCGGATGAAACTGGTGCCCAAACCGGCCAGCGCGCTGCTGGTCTGCCTCGGGTACGAGGACGTGGTGGAAGCCGCCCGTGACATCGGAACCATCCTCGAGTTTTCGCCGGCCGCCGTCGAGGGGATCGACGAAGCGATTGTTGACACCATGCGGTTCCGCCGCGGCGCGAACTCCGTGACCGGGCTGCCCGCTGGCAGGGCCTGGCTGTACGTTGACCTCGACGGTGACAACCCCGCCTCCGTGCAGGCCGACGCGGACCGGCTGCTGGCCCGGCTGCAGGAAAACGGCCGGCTGGTCGAAGGGCGTCCGGTGCCCGACGGCGTCGAACGGGCATCACTGTGGCGGGTGCGGGAGGATGGCGCCGGGCTGTCCTCGCGGCTGTCCACCGGAGGCGAGTCCTGGCCGGGATGGGAGGATTCCGCCGTCGCGCCGGAAAAACTGGCCGATTACCTGGCGGACTTCGGGGACCTGCTGGACCGTTTTGGTCTGCAGGGTGTGATGTACGGGCACTTCGGCGCCGGCTGTATGCACATCCGCATTACCTATGACCTGCGTACCGATGCCGGCCGGGCCGTGTTCCGGGAGTTCTCCCGGGAAGCCGCGGAGCTGGTGGTGCGGCACGGCGGGTCACTGTCCGGGGAGCACGGTGACGGCCGGGCACGGTCCGAGCTGCTGCCCCTGATGTATTCGCCGCGGATGCTGGCCGCCTTTGCTGCGTACCGGCAGCTCTGGGACCCGGACGGGATCCTGAACCCCGGATCGCTGACGGACCCTGATCCGATCGACGCGCATCTGGCACTGCAAGGCGTGCCCAGCCGGGAATGGCGGACCAGCTTTGATCTGCGGCCGCTGCACTCCGGTGGCGGATCGACTGCTGAAACCGACGATCCCGGTACATCGGCCGGAGCCGCGGTCGACCCCTTTGTCCACGCGGTGCAGAGCTGCATCGGGGTGGGCCGCTGCCGCACGGACACCGGCGGGGTGATGTGTCCAAGCTACCGGGCCACCCGGGATGAGAAGGACTCCACCCGGGGACGGGCTCGGGTGCTGCAGGAAATGGTCCGTGGTGCACGCACTGTGGAGGAGGGATGGAAGTCCGAGGAGGTCCGCGAAGTCCTGGATCTTTGCCTCTCCTGCAAGGCCTGCTCCACCGACTGTCCCACCGGTGTGGATATGGCCACCTACAAGTCGGAGTTCTTCGACCACTATTACCGGGGGAAGCTCCGGCCGCTGTCGCACTTTTCGCTGGGCTGGCTGCCGCGCTGGCTGAAGCTCACCGGCCGTGTGGCGCCGTTGGTCAACGCCGTGCTGGCGACGCCGCTCGGCAAGGTCGCTGCCCGGCTGGGCGGGCTGACCACCGAGCGGTCGCTGCCGCGGTTCGCGCCTGCCGGTGCGTGGCGAAGGGAAGTTGCTGCGGCTCCTTCGGCGGCGGGCACACCGGGCGCACCGGGAGGACCGAGCGGAACCGGGAATGAGGGGCGTGGCGCAGAGGCGAGCGGCGCGTCGGCAACCGGCGCACCCGGGCGGAAGGCCGGCGTCGTGCTTTTTGTGGACACCTTCACCCGGGGTTTCCGTCCCGAGGTCTCCGGTGCCGCTGCCCGCGTCCTGGAAGGGGCGGGGGAGCGGACGGAATGCTCGGCCGATGCGTGCTGCGGCCTGACCTGGATTTCCACCGGGCAGCTCGGTACGGCGAAGAAGATGCTGGCGAAAGCCGCCGCGGCGCTGGATGACGGGACCGAGCGGCCAATCGTCGTCGTCGAGCCCAGCTGCGCCGCTGCGCTGCGGAAGGATCTGCCCGAACTGGTGCATACCGACCAGGCTCGCCGGGTCGCCGCCCGGGTGCGCAGTTTCGCCGGGTACGTGGGCGAGCTCGCTGCCTCCGGCTGGACGCCGGTGCCGGCTGCTCCTCTGCCGGAGAAGGTGGTGCTGCAGACGCACTGCCACGAGTACGCCGTCTTCGGTTCCGGAACGCAGAAGACCGCGCTCGCCGCCGTCGGAATTCCGGAGGTGGTGGACGCTACCGGATGCTGCGGCGTGGCCGGGAACTTCGGGTTCGAGAAAGACCACTACGAGGTCAGCATGCAGGTGGCCGAGCAGGCCCTGGCACCCGCGCTGCGCGGTACAGACGCCGGAACCGTGGTCCTCACCGACGGTTTCTCCTGCGCCATGCAGGTTCAGCAGCTCGACGCCGCCCGGCCCGGCACCCACCTGGCCCAGATCCTTGACCCCGGCACCGGATCCGCCCCGGATGCCACAACCAGCTTCCCGACCCCTCAAGCAAAGGACTCCGACGAATGACAACGCAAACCAGCACCACCTCCCAGGCTGCCCGGGACGCCGTCGCCAGGGTCAGCACGGGCCTGTTCATTGACGGTCAGTGGAGCGATGCCGCGTCCGGTGCGCGGTTCAACGTCGTGAATCCCGCTACCGAACAGATTATCGCGACGGTGGCCGACGGCGGTCCGGAGGACGCGCAGCGCGCGATCGAAACCGCCGGGCGGGTGCAGAAGGAATGGGCCGCGACGGCACCGCGGGAGCGCAGTGAGATCCTGCGCCGCGCCTATGACCTGATTATGGCGCGGCAGGATGAGCTGGCACTGATCATGACTACCGAGATGGGCAAACCTCTGGCCGAGGCCAAGGGCGAGGTCGCATACGCTGCCGAGTTCTTCCGCTGGTTCTCCGAGGAAGCCGTGCGCATCGGCGGGGACTTCTCCTCCACAGGCGACGGGAAGACCCGGATCCTGGTGTCCAAGGAACCCGTGGGGCCGTGTGTGCTGGTGACGCCGTGGAATTTTCCGTTGGCTATGGGCACCCGCAAGATCGGCCCGGCCATCGCCGCGGGGTGCACCATGGTGTTCAAGCCGGCCAACCTGACGCCGCTGTCCTCACTGGCGCTGGTGGACATCCTGGTGGAAGCCGGGCTGCCCGCCGGGGTGCTCAACGTGGTGTGCACGTCGAAGGCGTCCTCGGTGGTGTCGCCGTGGATGTCCAGCGGCATCGCCCGGAAGGTGAGCTTCACCGGCTCCACCGCCGTGGGCGTGCGGCTGCTCGAGCAGGCCGCCGAGCACGTGATGCGCTCCTCGATGGAACTGGGCGGGAACGCCCCGTTCATTGTGTTCGAGGACGCGGACCTGGACCGTGCCGTGGATGGTGCCGTGGCCGCGAAGATGCGGAACATGGGGGAGGCCTGCACCGCCGCCAACCGGCTGTTTGTGCAGCGCTCCGTCGCGGATGAATTTGCGCGCCGGCTCGCCGCCCGCCTGGGCTCACTGTCGGTGGGCGACGGCGCGGAGCCGGGCACCGACGTCGGGCCCCTGGTGGAAGAGAAAGCACTGGCGAAGGTGCAGGAACTGGTGGACGACGCCGTCGCCAAGGGCGCGGAGGTGGTCTGCGGCGGTTCGCGGCCGGAACGGCCCGGGTTCTTCTACTCGCCGACGGTCCTGTCCGGGGTGAGCCCGGAGTCGGACCTGATGAATGAGGAGATTTTCGGTCCGGTGGCGCCCGTCATCCCGTTCGATACCGAGGAAGAGGTCACCCGACTGGCGAACGACACGCCGTGGGGCCTGGTCGGCTACCTGTTCACGCAGGACGTGGACCGCGGCTTCCGGATGGGCGAGGCACTGGAGGTGGGTATGGTCGGGCTGAACACCGGCATTGTCTCCAACCCGGCAGCACCGTTCGGCGGGGTCAAGGCCTCCGGCCTGGGCCGCGAAGGCGGACGCGTGGGGATCGAAGAGTTCCTGGAAACGAAGTACCTGGCGATGCCCAGGACCTAGGTAGTTGGCCCGGCAGGGGACCGGGCAGCAGAGCAGCACACGGCACCACCGCAGCAGCCAATCACTCGTATGAAGGATGGACCGATGTCAGCTAACTCCCAGCCCCGAAATGCACCCGCCCCGGTTCCCGGCGCCGAACCCGAAGGCAGGGAAGCGAAAAAGACCCTGCACCGGTCCATCCTCGGCTCAGCCCTGGGCAACGCCGTCGAGTGGTTCGACTACGGGGTCTACGGCTACCTGACCATTTACATGGCTGTGAACTTCTTTGGGTCGGAAGACGGCGACGGCGGCCTGGGCGTCACGCTCACGCTCGCCACCCTGGCGCTGTCCTTCCTGGTGCGTCCGCTGGGCGGTCTGATCCTGGGCCCGCTGGGGGACAAGGTGGGCCGGCAGAAGGTCATGGTGCTCACCGTGACGCTGATGACCCTGGCCACCGGCTGCATCGGGCTGCTGCCCACGTTTGAAACGGCGGGCCTGCTGGCTCCGGTGCTGCTGCTGATCTGCCGGCTGGTGCAGGGGTTCTCTGCCGGCGGTGAGTACGGCGGTGCTGCCGTGTACATGGCGGAGTCCGCTCCGGATAAGCGCCGTGGTTTCTTCGGGTCGTTCCTGGAATTCGGCACCACGGTGGGCTTTATCCTCGCCGCGATTGTCTGCACCACCACCATCACCCTCGTCGGCGACGAGGGGATGCTGGAGGGCTGGTGGCGACTGCCGTTCCTGCTGACCATTCCGCTGGGCCTGACCGCACTGTGGATCCGGACCCGGCTGGTGGAGGCCCCGGTGTTTGCGGAGGCCTCGGCACACCGGGAGACCCTGAAGTCCCCGCTGCGGCAGGTACTGGCGCAGAACTGGCGGCAGCTACTGGTCCTGGCCGGTTTTGTGGTGCTGCTGAACGTGGCGTTCTACCTGATCCTTGGATACATGCCCACCTACATGAGCGGCCAGCTGGGGCACAGCACCGCGCAGGGCAACTGGATGCTGGTGGCCGTCATGGCATTGATGCTGCTGGCGATTCCCCCGGTGGGTGCGCTCTCTGATCGGATAGGCCGCAAACCGCTGCTGCTGACCGCGGCTGTTGGCTACATTGTGCTGTCGGTTCCGGCGATCATGCTCCTGGGTGTGGAGAGCCTGATCCTGCAGTTCCTCGGCCTGGCTGTGCTGGGCTTCCTGCTGGTGATTCTGGTGTCATCGGTGTCCTCCACGCTGCCGGCGCTGTTCCCGACTGCGGTCCGCTACACGGGCTTTGCGCTCGCCTACAACTTCTCCACGGCGTTCTTTGCCGGCCCCTCCCAGACCATTGCGAACCAGCTGATCGAGACGACCGGCAACCAACTGGTACCGGGCTGGTACATGGCGATTGCCGGTGTGATCGGTCTGGTGAGCATCCTGTGCATGCGGGAGACCGCGCAGGCGACGCTGCGCGGCGAAGTGATTCCCGGCGCTCCGGATTCGGTGGGCTGGCCGAAGAAGGTTTATCTGGAGGAGAACCGGGTGGATGCTGAGGAGCGGCGGCGGGTGGGGGTTTAAGGGATCACCGCGCTCTTGAACACGCACGGCACACGCCACTCTGCGCTCTTCCTACAACCGCGGGACGCCGATCATCCTGGCCGCACTGCGTGCTCGCGTACTCGTTCCTGCTGAACCTCGGCACATCTACGCCATGGGCGGGAACCTGCACGCGGCCGTGATATCCGGGGTGAAGGCCCGCTGGGTAAACTTTATGGTGTTCGCGAACATGGGGTTCCTTGCAGGGCTTGCCGCCGTGGTGAGCACGGCGCGTGCCGGCGGGTAGCTACCCGTTCCAGCCGCGTCAGTTTGTGGGCATGTGCCGCAGGTACATCAGCGCATATGTCCGCGCCGCAGCAACCAGTTCGGTCACCCTCACGGACTCGTTGATTTGATGGGCCCGGTCGTTTAGGCCCCGGGTCCCAGGACGATCACCGGAACGCCGAAGTCCCGGGCGACGAATCCGCCGTCGCGCGCTGCAGACCACCCCGTGACTCCACTGTCCACACTAACGTCTGCCAGCGCCGACACGGCATTGGCCACCAGGGGACGGTCGGGCGACGTACGGACTCCGGGCATCTCCATGGTTGCACGCCGTCACGGTGATCCCGTCCCCGTCGAGGCCCGCGACGCGGATCCCGGTCAAAAGCGCGGCGAGAATCGCCTGCGGATCCTCGCCGACCAGACCGGCTCAGGATCACGCAGCGTCATCGCTATGAACATCAACGGCATGGGACCAGTGCTGCTCGTGCTCGGACTGATCGGTGCCTTCACCTTGCTTACAGTGCACGGGGCGGGGTGCCGAGGGAATCTAGGCGCGTCGCGTTTCAGCGTGATGTCCGGCCGCTTTGCCCGCGGCGGTTGCACAGGGGCTCGCTTTGCCAGGCAGCAGAGGTCGGCCTCCTCCCTGGGAATGATCCAATGGAGTTCGGCCGGACCTGCCCGCGCGCAATGCGGTAGTCCGCGGACCGCACCGGCATGCTCCGTCCGCCGCGATCGTAGAGAGGTCAGGTGCGTAACACAATCCGATGCCCCGGGTGCGCTTGATAGCGTTTCACATGTCCGCATAAATGCAGGTAGGAGCATTGGTGACACCCCGAACCAGTTCGAACCGTTGGTCCCGTCCCGCTACCGGCAAGCAGATCGCAGCACTCAAGGCGCATGGAAGCTACGACGGTAAGTACTACTCGATGGGCAGAGCGTCTAGCGTTATCGGAGGAGCGGGCAAGAGCTCATCGTCCCGCGGACGCACAGAAGGACGCGGCCTGTCGAGTCGGGCGCCTCTCTTTACCTCTTCGCCCCCAGGTGTGGTCCCTCTCTCTGCAATGCTTGGCCGGGGGGACAGCCTCAAAAGGCTATTCGAACCGGCACTGGGTCTTGCCGTACAAAGTGCGCTTGCGGAGTCCGCGTCTGGCCCGATGACCATATTGGCGCAGCTTCTGAACGTTCCAGACGACATCGACTCCTTGGTTCAAGCGGCATTTGGTGCGGCTGGCGCAGATGGGCAGGCAGAGGCTTCAAGGAATGAGCCCATCGCTTCGGTCCTGTACACGATCCATTCGAATGACTTGGACCCAGGTGGTCCGCAGATTATGGTCGAGGCGGAAGTGGTCCATGATGCAAAGTTCGAGGGCTCGCCTTCCCTTCAAATTCGTTTGGCGCACAACGAATCTCAGTCCGGTTCCGTTGCTAGCGGACCTTCCGGCCGGCCACCCACTACTGGAGGACGTTCTTTACTAGGCTACCGACCAGCATGGACGCCGGCGCTTGTCCGTGAACCCGCCGCACTTGCCGAGCAAATGAGGGTCCGGTGGTTCGATGCTCTGGCAGAGCTCAAAGACGGTGTCGATCCTCGGATGGCAACGTTCCTCGCTCTGTTCCAAGGAATGGACTCAGCGCTGGCGGTACTTACCTCGGCCCATTCACCCGCGTCGAAGTTTGTTGTCCTTCAGGGTCTATTGGATCCCGATGGTCTGATCCAGTACAAGGGACTCGGCCTCGACGCGGCTACCTTCGTGGATCAGATTCGTGCGGCAGATGGGGGCGATGAAGAGGCCCTGAGCTGGCTCGAAGACATCCAGCGGGAACAAGTCCTGACGTCACTCGCGGAGGTAACGGGAACTAATGCCGCAGCTGAAGCCGATTTTCATTTGACGCGATGGTCGCTGCAAGGGGCCGCGCTCATTAAAGCGGTGACGACGAAAACGAAGAATGCCGAGTTCGAGTTTTCCGAGATCCGATCGATCCTCAGAATGCAAGCGGATCTATCGCGCCGGGTGGAGCAGCGTCGAGCGAGGATCGCTGAAATGAAGGCGTCGAATCCTGAGTCAGCCGAGAGGCTCAATTCGATGCTCGGCTACGAGAGCCGCAGGCCTTCGCCAGGAACGGACCCGGAGTATGGGATTCTCGAAGACTACTTTTTCGAAGAGACGAGGATCTACCTCCAAGCGCGATTCCGTCAGTCACTGCCGGGGCAGTTTGCCGCTGCCCTTATCGCCAGTTCCAACGCAGGAGCTAGCGACGTCGCATTCGCCGCGGCGGTTCGCGCGATGGCCGCTGCGTCATCGACCGATCCTAAAGACTATTCGGCGGATGGGATATCCACTCCATCCCCCTGGCATGACGCGTTAGCCAAGAGCCTCGGTATCTCTCAACGCAGGTACAGGAGTGGTGACCGCATTGAGCGGATTCTGCAGGCCGTTAAGGGCGTCACTCAAGCGGTCAAGGCGGCGGGGGATGACGACTTGGGGACGCTTGTCGTAGCCCACGAAGTGCTTTGCTACGCCCAGTGGAAGCGTGACGAGTTTCGAGCGAGCAAGCAGGCAGAGAAGGTGGAGCAGCACAAGGCTGACGCAATCGAGCGCTCCCGCAAGGCGAAGCAGCGTGCCGAGGCCTCGCGCCTGAGAGATGAACAAGCGCAAGAGGTCCGGAGTGCGGTGTGGGATGTGGACGATGCCGTTCGGCGGTACGCCCAGACACTCGAGCACACAATTCGCTCAATCCGCGTCGAGAACCCTTTTCCAGAATCACACCTAGCGGCTGCCAAAGATCGGCTGGAAAAAGCGCTTGCGAAGAAGGCAGCGGCGGATGGGTGGCTGGCAGCAGCTGATGAGCGCGCGCTGTGGGCCGTAGCAGAGGTAAAGGTAGCGGCGACTTCGAGTGTGGAAGAGCTCTTGCTTGCCGAACGTGATGAAGCGGTTGCTGAGCAGTCCGAGGCTAAGTCGGAACAACAGGCCGCCCAGCGCGAACGAGACGCTGCAGAGAGAGATGTCACGGACCTCGCCGCTGCACGATACAAGTTCGACAAACTGATTCAGCCCGTACTCGCAGAAAACGAACGCCGTTTGGAAGCCGAGACACGCCACAAACAGGAGCAGGAGGAGAAGCGCCGGCAAGCAGAAGAGCTGCGCAAGAAGCAGGAGGCTGCTGTCAGACGGCAGGAGGAACTGAACCAACGGCAACAAGAACGTGCGAGTGTGGCCAAGCACGCACTCGGCATGGAAATCGACCGCCTCATTGCCCTCCCTACCTCCGCATCCATCTGGCGGAGAAAGAGGCTGGCAGCAACGCGTGTGTCCTTGGAACAGGCGATCTTGAAGCTTCAAGCCGAGATCACTGCACCGAATATTCCTCCTCGCACGCATTGGAAGACATGGCCGAGTATGCTCTCCGCCAATGACCGGTACTTGGGGACCGTCAAGAAAATCATGGACTATGGCGCCTTCGTGTCCCTTCCCGCTGGCGTGGACGGCTTGATACGCTTCACCGGCGCGGGCGCTTCCCTGCATCGCGGACAAATGATCATCGTGGAAATAGTGGCTATGCCTTCTGGAAAACCATTTGTTCTCAGGCAGGTGGCGCCAAGAGCCTAGGCCGGGCCGCCACTCCAACTCGGACGCCATTGCCGAAGGGCCCGGTAGCGCTGGTGCTACCTTATCCCTAGGCTTATCCGTAAAGCTTTGCACCCTTCAACTCCCGTATGGCGCTCTGTGCGGGTCCGTCCCAGACGTTCGCGAATCGCTTGATTGAGGCTACTGGCAACCAGCTGATGCCCTGTTTGTGTCCTTGCTGGTAAAGCCACTGCGGGATGAAGCGAACACACCAAACGTAGGCACGGAGTCCTCTCCTCGAAGGCGGACGCAGGGTTTTGGCCACGTGATGCGGCTTATCCCCCGTCTGAGGGGGTGGTGGCCAAGCGCCATCGCAGACGTTCGGGGTCAGAGCATGCTCGGCCGTGTCGGAGTCCGTAGAGCACTGCAGCTGACGCTGCTTCCGCGCCGTAGCGCTGGCTGTACCAGTTGGGGCAATCCTGGTCAGGTGCACTCCACCCGGCGTTGCGGAGGGCGTCTTCGTCAAGCGGCCAGACTGAGCCCGGCAAAAACTCCTCCGAGACGATTTCGCACCAGTAGTAGTCATCTTCCCGGGCGACCTGAGCATAGGGGGAGAGACCGTTGGCGGTTTCCACGTGGTACTCGACGGAGGTGAAGTCGCCATCCTTCAGCCATCGAATGTCCTCAACCAGACGCTCGTGGGCAACGTCCCAGATCTTTTCGGCCGATGCAGGAACGCGGCGGGGCCAATAGTTGATGGTGCTCTGGTCTCCCGCCTGCTTTTTGGGAGTGCGGTGCCCATAGGGGCCGATGACGCCCTCATAGAGCGTTCCTTCGAAGACCGGTTTGACCTGGAAACCGCGACGTCCGTGTTCGTTCGTCTCCCACGTCCCCGGCACAATTTCAAACAATGCACGGGTCACACCACGGTGTACAGCAACGACATGCTGGATGTTTTCCTTCTCAACTCGATCCTGATTGAGCTTCCACCAGCAGCGCACGGAGTCCGCCAGCTGATCGATCTCCATTTTCAGCGTCTCGGGGTTGAACCAGGATGCCTTGAAACCGTACCCGGAGCGGATCGTTCCCCCTGGTGTTTGCAGCGGTTCATCGTGCCAATTTTTGAGAGTGATCAGAAGCAGCGGTTCGTCTTCAGACTCCAGTACAGGCGCGGCGAACTCGGCGACGAGACTGTCCAAGGTCCTAATTCCGTGCTCTCGGCTGGCTTCGCGGCGGGCGTTCGTTAACTGTGAGCTCGTCTCCAAGGGGTAGGCAGGTTGAACGGGTGCGAGCTGGAATGACATTAGAAGATCGATCGCTACCGCTTCGGCAGCTGTGTACTCGCTGGCGGACATTCCGTAACGCAGGATCCAGATCTGCGGCTCCAGTCCGGCCGCACGGATGTCGAGTATGCGGTCGATCTTGCGCGAATGCTCTCCGGAGGGCTCATCCTCCGGAGAGGTCAGCGCCTCAGCGGCGAGACCGTGCGACAGTAGCCTGACCTTGGTTCCCTTGCCGACATAAAACGGCTGGTTACCCCGTGGATCAATCAGGATGTAGACGTAATACCCCAATAGGGATGCGACCTGCTCGATGATTCGCTGGTCATGTATGGGACGGTTATCCACGGGTCCTCCTTAGTACCTGAGCTCCATCTGCCCGGCAGAAGATCAGGACCAATGCATTGACCTTGTCTTGAGTAATGCGCTCCACCATTCGGGCGTAGCTTCCGAGCTGGCGCCAGTAAGCCGCCAGCTGTTCCTGGCCAACGCTGATGTCGGTCTTGAAGTCCGCAATGACCAGGGTGCCGTCGTCCTCTCGGTACATGAGGTCGATGATTCCCTCCACGGTGCGGTCACCTTCCGAGACCACAACCGGCAGCTCCAGCCAGTGCTCACGCTCAGCGGCCCGACGGACGGGTTCCGACTCCAGAGCGGAGCGTGCGGAAGCCTCCAAATCCTGCACGATTCGCAGACCCGCAGCAGCGGCGACGCCGGCAGCGAGCTCCGGAAGCGATGGAGTCAGCTCCAGATCCGTCAGCTCGAGAAGCCGGTGCAAGGCGGTACCGAAGGCCGGTCCATGTTCTGCTGGAGCGCCTGCGAACCCTGGCAGATCCTCAGCTGATTCCTCCGGGACGACGAATGACACCGAGGTGCCGTATTCCGCGGACACGTCCTTGCCCTTGGCGAGGGCAGTCACGGAAGTCCGGGATTCCAAGGAAGACTGCTTCATCCAGCCCTCCCGTTCTGCCGCCCAGTCAGGGTACGGAGGCACGTGCGCAGGGGGCATCGGTTCCTTGGACAGCGGAACCAGTTCAGCCGGGAGCACCAGATCGGGAGCCAGTTCCTCGTCGTCGTTCACTGACGCCAGCAGACCACTGAGGCTGCTTTCTGATCCGCTGTAGTGTGAGACCACAAGGTGGCTTTCGGCCCGGGTGCAGGCGACGTAAAGCAAGCGGCGTCGTTCCGCGTCTGCAAATTCTTTCTCCGCCTCGGAGGCCTCGGCATAACCGGGGCTTTCGATGTCTGAGACAAAGTGCACCAGTGCCCTGCCGCTGCTGTCCCAGAGGGCCAAAGCCTTCGAGGAGCGGGGCGCGGAACCTGCACCGGCCAGAATGACCATCGGAAACTCCAGCCCCTTGGAGGCATGGATGGTCATGATTCGAACGGCGGCGAGATCGGTTTCGGGCACCATTGACTCTTTAACCCGGGCGTTCTCCTCCTGCTGAGACGCAGCCCACGCCAGATAGTCACGCAGTCCGCCGTGAGTAGCTTCGGTCCAGGCGCGTGCCTGATCAGAGACGAAACGGATCCGGCGCCAGACATCGCGGTAGCGCGGGGTGTCTGTCGCTGCCTCCAGCACGCGCCGGTCAGCGGCGACGCGTTCCAGCAGCTCCGCGGGGGAGAGAACCGGCAGCTCCCGGTGCAGTGCAGCGAGATAGGCCATTGCCGAACCCACTGCTGAGGTCTCCTGCCCGTCGGGGGCCGGCGCATAAAGGTTCCAGGAACCGCCGGCTTGTTTCCATCGGAATAGGTCGTCGTCTCCGCAGGCAAAGGGCGCAGAACGCAGGGTGAGTACCAGCGCCGCCTGGTCAGCGGTGTTGGCCAGGGCACGCAGTGCCAGGAGCAAATCGGTGACTTCCTGAGTGGCATACACCAGTGAGGAGGCCTCCGCGCGGTACTCGATGCCCGCCGCGTCCAGTGCATCTTCGATGTAGGGCAGGGCAGTTCTGGTGGGCAGGAGGATACAGATGTCTTTGAGCTCCAGAGCACGACGGCGGAAACCATCGGACTGGCCGCCTTCATGCTGCCACGCGGAACCACCGGCGCTGCCGGTGGCAAGCAGGATGGCTGAAGCCACATCGGCAGCTTCCTGCCGGCTGCGGTCGGCGGCCGTGACCTTACAGTCGCCGTTTGGGAGAGCACCGCTGCGGCCAATGACGGCGACGGTTGGGCCCGCACCGTCAGCTGTCCAGATCGGCCGGCTAGGTGCCGGATTCAGCGGCGCATAGGGTGGCTGGACCGTTCCGTTGGCATGGATAAGTGTCCCGAACACGGTGTTGATCCAGTCGAGCAGCCCGGTGGTTGACCGGAAATTGGTCTGCAGACTGGCGATCTGCGATCCAGCATCGAGCTCTGCCCGTCCGCGGGCGGCCAGGAAAGTGGCGATGTCAGCGCGCCGGAACCGGTAGATGGATTGCTTGGGGTCTCCGACGGTAAAGAGCCGTCCGGCCGGAACCGGCAGCTTCTCCCATCCATCAGGCCCGCAGCCTGCGGAGGCGGCCAACCGGACAGCAATCTCGGCCTGAACCGGGTCGGTATCCTGGAATTCGTCGAGCATTAGATGGGTGTACCGCTGCTGCAGAGGACGCCGCGCGGGTGCCTGCTCGTCACTTTCGCCGACCAAAAGGTCACGAGCGTGAACCAGCAGGTCGTGATACTCCAGTTCACCACTGCGCTGGCGGGTGCGGGCAGCGTCCAGCAGGACCAGAGCCATGATGGAGCTGATTGTCTCCACCGCGGGAGCCACCAGCGTTGCAACGAGCTCGTCGCGCATTTCTACGAGGTCCTTGAACTGTTGCCGGACGGATTCAACATCGACGGCCCAGTTCTTCTTGGCACCCTTTCTTGCGTAGCCCGTGGGCGGAAGGGCTTCCAGGACATCGATGGTGCGGCCGAGGTCTCCGGAGCCGCCGACTTCCTGCAGCCTGCTGCGCCAGTCTTCAACCACCGGGAAGCGGGCCATCAGTGCATCCGCCGGATCAGTGCAGAGTGATTTGTTCTCCAGAACCAATTCCGCAGCGCGCAGCAGTGGACCGACATCGAGCCTGGGTACGGTCTGCCCGACAGGCGGGTGGTCCCGGAGCCGGTCCCAGTTGGAGTCCAGTTCCTTGGCTACGCTGCGCAGCTGATCCAGGGTGATGCCGAGGGCCAGCAGGACCCGCAATGCGCCGTCGGCGGCGGGATCGGTGAACACTGCCTGCTGAGCTGTCTCCCATCGGCGTTCAAAGGCGAGCTGGCCGCGGAGCTCATCGACCACGGTGATCAGCGGCGGCACACCGGCTTCGATCGGGTACTCGCTGATGAGCCGAGCCGCGAAGGAATGAATGGTTCCGATGGGAGCTGCATCCAAGCGGTCCAGGGCCGTGCTGAAAAGGCTGTGGGAACCACCGTCCGCCGAGATGCGCAGCTCCAGCGTTTTGCGCAGCCGTTCCCGGAGCTCTCCGGCGGCCTTTTCGGTGAAGGTAATTGCGGCAATGCTGCCGATGCCCACTCCGCTTTCCACCAGAGCGGCGATGCGTTCAACCATGGCGTGCGTTTTGCCGCTGCCGGCACCTGCCTCTACGAATACCGTGGTATCCAGTTCGGTGGCGATGAGGGTGCGGTGATCCTGATCCTTCAGGGGAATGTGGACGGCGGTGTTCATTTTTCCTCCTGAAAGAACCGTGAATAGTCGCTGAGCGCTGGGTCGGATTTGAGCTGTTCCCAGATATGCCGCACCCCGGCGGCGCCCATCAGCGTGGTGTGGTTGGTATACCGGTCCGATTCAGGGCGTGGCGGGAAGATGCCGGCGCGCATCGCATTCATGATGAGCCCGACGTCCTCACGCAGTGTGGCAACGACGTCGGGACCCACCGCGTAGCCTACGGTCGGTTTCTTTGCGGCCGAGGAGAGGAACCGGTACTCGGCCAGGACTTCAACGCCGGTGTCCTGCTGGAAACGTCGAGCGAACAGTCCATAGACGGGCAGCTGAAATCGGGTGCCGCCAGCGGTCGGGTTGTCCGGACTGAGATCTTTGTACTTATCGGATTTGCCGCTCTTGTAGTCGATCACACGGACCCGGCCGTCGCTGTGCCGGTCGACCCTGTCCACCTTGCCCCGGAACAGCACCGTAGACCCATCGGAGAGCTTCAACTCCACCGGGGGGTCACCCGCGGAGCCGCCAAACTCGGCTTCCACGGCCACGTGTTGCCAGCCGTTGCCCCGCTCGCGGTCGTCGGTCACATGGGACTTCAGAAGATCGGCCCGGATCCGTGACTGGTCACGCTCCCACGTGTGTTTCAGCCACGCAGGGTTGGCGGTGGCAGCGAAAGCATCCTCGGCGAGTTTCAGCAGGCGTTCGGAAGAGACCGGGTGGGTGCCGAGAGCCAGCCCGCGGACATAATCCTCCAGCACCTGGTGCATCAGGTTGCCGCGCTGCATCTTGCTGATCTGGACTTCCAGCGTTACGTCTTCAAAGAGTTCCGCCCGGAGCACGCGGCGCAGGAGGTAGGTGAGCGGACTGATGACCCAGTCTTCAAGGTGGGTGGGGGAGATCGGCTTCTGCGGATCGACGACCTGACCGGCTACCCCGGAGAGATCGCCGTTGAACCGGGAGAACGTTCCGTCGCGGCGATGTGACCGGGCTTCAAGTGAAGACTTCAGGACGGCGTCGTCGACGGCGTCGTTGGCAAGCAGGGTGCGCACCCTCCATTCCTGGGCGGTGGCGGGTCTGCCGGTGGGAGCTCCCTGCGTCAGCCCATGCGCAAAGGACGGCAGATGACTGGGCTCCGCGCCGTCGAGCCAGCGGGAAGGGGAGTAGGTGCCTCCGGAGCGCAGGCTTCCGCGCGGAAACAGGATGGTCCGTTCCGTGCCGGTCGCGAGCAGCCGCCGGAATTGCTCTTTTAGAGCAGCCGTACGTTCATGGATGGTCGGGAGCGGGGCTTCGAGAAGCTCGCCGATGGAATCGGGCAGCAGGGGGTTCTCCCGGATGCGTGCCGGTGCCAGTCCGTCGGCGGCACCCAGGATGAAGCTGACATCGAGATCCCTTCCGACGCCGTCGTCGTAGGAGCCCAGAACCACACCCGTACCGCTGGAGCCATGCCAGAAATGGTGCGAGGAGATGCCCCGCTCCATGGTGGACCGAACCGCGGCCGGGGTGGGGGCCGGCGCAATACCCTGCAGCAGCTCGAGCTCCCGGATGACCTGCAGAAGGTCCTCGCCTGCCTTGGCTACCTCCGGACGCTCTGCCTGGGACCGCGGAGCGAAGAATTCGGCAACGAATCTGGTCAGAGCGTCTGCTGCGTCAGCCCATCCTGCGGCTGAGAATACCTCGGTCAGACGTTCACCGAGGACGGCCGCAAACTCCATAAAGCTGGCGTAATCCTGCTGCCGCTGCACTTCGTAACCGGACAATTCGGAGTCGTCGTCATTTTCTTCTGCTTCGGCCGGGGGATGAGCATGCAGGCGTTCACAGGCTGCGCTGCTGGGCAGGGAACCGTTCTGCCAGTGGAGGCTCCCTTGTGCCATGACATCCAGGATTATGCGCAGGTCCGGAGCCGCAGGATCGAGGCTCAGTAGCCTGGTGACCCCGCGCCCGAGGGAGGTGTCGGCCAGGCCGTGAGAACCCGTACCGACGAATTCGATTCCGGCTTCATGCAGGCGCTGGGCCAGCAGGGCTCGATAGGGATCCGCTGCCGAGTAGAAAACCCCGATGCGGTGTCCAGGGACTCCTGCGGCAAGCTTGTCGGCGACCAGACGGACGACGGCGCGGGCCTCGTCATCGGCGTCGGAAGCGCTGAGGACCATCTGGCCGGGAAGTGGAGGTGCTGCAGCGGTGAACTGGATCAGCCCGGCATGCTGCACCAGTGACGTCCGAAAGGCCGCGGCAGACGGATCTCGGTCCGCAGCGGGCTGGACGGCCAAGACGGTTCCCAGCCGCTTCAGGATTTGGGGGCTGTCCAGGGCAGCTGCTGCGGCTGTGAAGAGATCGTGGTCGGTATACCAGCGGGAGGTTAGTGCTGCAGCAGCCTTCCGATGGATTCGGGCAACCTCCGCTACCAGCGGCGGCAACCGGTCGATGTCTGCTGGACAAACGGAATCAAGGACTGCTGAGGTCTCGGCCCCCGCGCGCCCCGGGGGCGCGCGGGGGCAGGCTGGCCGGCAACCTCGGAAAACAAACCGGGTGCTTCAGTCAGGACGGCTGTGATGGCGCCTTCACGGACTACTCCAGGAAGAGGCACACGGCGGGCTAGCTGTCCGCGGGCAGCGGCGATTTCGTCGGCGAGGTCACGAAATGTAAGGACACGAACGCCGGCACTTCCGCGCCCGCCGTTGCTGACCCGTCCAAGGTAGTGGGCCACATCCAGGGCGGCGGAATGGGAGGGGGCGATGACCGTGACGGGCTGGAGCGGTCCGCTCTCTTGGGCGGCAGCAACGGTGTCGGCCAGCTCCTTCAGCAGATCGGCCATGCGGCCAAAGCTCCGGGTGCCCGGACGCACATCCGGATCTGTAGCAGTACTCAACAAACTCCCCCTTGTTATTAAGTGACTTCAACCTAGCAGTCGGCGCTCTTGTGGACGGATGATGTGTCCGTGTTGTTGCGCATCGTTCCTCCTCAGGCAACTATTAGGCGGCCAGCGCCATGGAAGAGCGGCGGATATCGACGGCGACGTCCAACCGGACCTGTTCAGCGAGACGCAACGTTTCTTCGTGGCCAAGCTCCGCTTCCTGTGCCCGGCGGGCGAGGACGGCCAAACGGTCGGCCGCGGTGTTGTGGGGGTCGCCGTTGTGCCCGCGGACCCAGCTGAAGGTGACTGAGGAGAACCTGACACAGTGCAGGATGCGTGCCACTTCTTCCCGGCAGAAACGGTTGGCCGAGGGAGGTTCAAAACCTGGATCAGTCAGCATCCGCAGCGCGAGCTGGCTGTCAGAACGGACGGTGATCTCCGTTTCTCCCAGCATCGACCCCGCATAAGTGTTCCTGGCCGCCTGGAGCCCCAAGCGGATAGAACGCAGTTCACCCTCCAGAATGCTCGAACCCCGAGACGCCTTCTGGCCGAGGACCAGGCGGGACTGGGAACCAAAATCAACCAGCCAGCCGTGGCCGAGCCAGGGCGAGGTTCTGCCGCGGGACGAATCCGCGGTGATGGTGCACCGGGCGTGGAGTACTTGGATGTCACGGCACAGTGCTTCGTCCAGTGCCACGATCGCTGCTGCAGGAGGATAAGTGTGGCTGGCCGTGAGCCCCGCCGCGCGGAGCCCCTCGGCTGTGTTCTCGTCATCGCAGAACACAGGTTCTGTGGAGCTGCGCAGGTGGCGCACGACGGCGGCGCGAACCTGACTGAACAGGCTGCGGTTGCGTGTGCCAGCGGCCGACGCTTCCACTGACCCTGATTCGACGGCCAGCAACTTTGCGCCCTCTGTTCTGGTGACCGCCCAGAAGAGACGCCCGTGTTTTGGACTGATACGTACGGATACTCCACTGCGGAGTTTCAACACCTCTTCGGCAGACATGAGGCGGTGCGTGGGCGGAACAGGGACGGGGTAGGACATCGGCGCCTCCTGGCGGTAGTCGACAACGCATTACAAGGGGTGACCTCCGGCACTGGCAGGAGATGTGGTTCACAGTAGGGGGCGCCTCTGACATTGCAGCTAGGAGCAGGCGCTAAGAATTTTTTGTAACTCCTGAGCTCCCCTGGGTCAGGGCAGAAGAGCTTAGGACCAGCCGAAACCGCAGGACTGGTTCATGCACTGCCACCGGTGCTTCGGCGTTTCATCGGTCACGACGCACCCCGTGTGGATGACCTTGGGATTCGGGTTGTCTGGATCCGGGAACCACATTCCGAGAACTATCGGCCACGCCTCCTCGCCGCATACGGGGCAGGTCCGTGTCCCGTCCTCCTTTTCCTCAGGTGGACCCCCGACTAGCTTCAGCGCACTCTCCCAGGTTCCGAAGCGCTGAATGACCTCAACTGCGGAAGGACGATTCTGCGAGCAGGCCTGTTCGGCGATGTACCAAGCGTCGTAGGACCCAAGGGTGAGGGGAAGTTCCATGTCTGTGGCTTCTTCGACGAACGCGTCCAACGCATCTACGAAATCGTCATGATGGAACAGGTCCTGACTGTGCATGACCTTCAGGCCTGCACTCCTAAGGGTGTCGTCCCAGTATGTGTCGCCCAGCCGGCGGCGCAGGTCGGGGCCAGATACAGGCCACGGCGCGGCGCCGTCCACGGTGATCGTTCCGAGGCGCCGCCGGATCGTGTCCGCGCAACTGACGTAATCGGCATAGGAAAGGTGGGTAACGGTGCGGGCTCGGATGGCTAGGGCCGTGGTTTCTGCAACTGCCAGGAAGTCGGCAAACCGGCGGTAGGAGAACGAGTCGGGGAACAATTGACGGAACCCCGCGACAGTCTCCGGCGAGATCCTGGCCAGAGCCAGCTGGTGATCCGGTTCAATCCCGTGATGGATCCCGGTCACGTAGAGCAGCGAGATGCGGTCTGCTGCAGTAGGCCGAGGACGTTCCGTCTTGTAGGGCTCACTCGAGGGCGGCCTTGGGTACTCAAGCAGGTCGCCAACGTAATCGACGTCTTCGATCCGGCCAAGGGACTGAAGGACGATGGGGATTTCGCGTGGCGTGATGTCCGTATCCCGCAGCTGGTGAATAAGCCGCAGGTTATCCACGATGCTCTTCTCTGCTTTTTGAACAGCGCGCCGCACCGCCTTGGACCGCTGCAGATGCAGGGGCCCAGAACTGTGCCGGTACGCAAGTTCCCGGCACAGGATCTCCAACCCGAGCCCTGATGAAAATGCGATCTCGCGAAGCGGGGCACCGCGGCGGTATTCCTCAACGAGGTCATACACCGGGGCAGGCCCGATGCACGCGTTGACTTGAACGGCCGGCAGAGCACTCACGCCGGTCGGTTCTGAAGCTCCGGTTCCGGAGCCGCCCATCCCTACTGCTGCCATCAAGCTCCCTTCGGATGTGAACTAGCTCATGCTGCATACATTAGGGGGCGGCTCTGACATTGCTCGTTCACTAGGCCGGTGTCGACCCCGCGTCCGCGTCCTGAGCCGCGAGCACCTCCCGGAACGCGGGGTTCGGATTGGCGCGGGGGGAGTGCCCGCAGAACCCGCTTCGAGGCATCCAGTGCCGACCCGCCTGCCACCCGCGCGCCGTATAGGGCGGCGACGCTTGGAGTCCGGGACTCCGCCCGCACACAGTGAACCAGGACGGTTCTGCCCTCAGCCCGGAAGAGCTCGACGGCGGCCGCAGCCTCATTCAGCACGTGCGCAGCGGCGGCATTGGACTCGGGGGATGCCGAATCGACTAGCCAGAATGTTGCCTGGTTCTCCGGGGCAATGCCGGTGACGTCTTCGGTTCCCAGGCGGCACAGGCTGACCACCGCATCGATGCCCAGCTCCTCCGTCCTGCAGAGTGCACCCACCCCACCCAGCCATACGCCGTCGTCGTCCGGGTGCTGTACCAGCGCGTCGGTGCGGCTCCGGCCGCTGTAGTCCTGGTGCCCGGTCCGTGGCCAGATGTAGTTCTGCTTGCCCTTTCCAGCAGCCAGCTCGGCGCCCAGAATCATAAGGTCACGGGTGCGCAGCCCCGGCCAGCCGTGCAGCCGACGGCGCCACTCGAACGGCACGGCCGAGAACCCATAGACAGCGCCGAGCAGCGACCCAGCGATCGCCGCCACAGTGTCCGTGTCGTTTCCGCCGCGGACTGCTTCTTCCAGGGCAGCGCGAAGATGCTGCGGCCCAGCGGGCGAGGCGCCGGTGGATGTGATGGCGCTCCAGGCACCCTGCAGCGCTTCAACTACCCAGCCATTTTGAGCGAAGTCTCGGGGACGGGACCTCTCAGCCGTTTCGATGCGCTTCCGCCACAGGTCCGCGCGGCCCGTTTCCAGCAGAGCCAGGCCAGCCCGGAGATCCAGCTGCCCGGTCAGGACGGCCTGGCGGATGGCGATGCACCATAGTCCGCAAGCCTCACCCGCATCGTATTCATAATGGGTCAAGGCACTCAGTCCGACGGCGGCCGTCATCAAATCGGTGGGATCCCGGTGCAGGTAGGCCAGCGCCAGCGGCGCGGTGCGCATCAGTGACCCGTTGCCGGCGCTGCGGCCTGAGCGACCATGAAACTCCGCGGCGGCTTCCGCGAAATCCCCAGCAGTCACGGTTCGGCGATCCTTATCCGCTGCGCGGGAAGCTGCTGAAATCACCGTTCGTGTCTGCGCTCCGACGTCCTTCGCGTCGCGCGCCCAGTCCGTCCAGGCCTGGACCACGGCATCAAAAGCGGCGGGGGCCGCGCCGTATTCCAGCAGCGCTTCGGCGATAGGGATTGCCATTGACGTATCGTCGGTCCATTCGGCCGGCTCGAACCCGAACGGGCCGCCGCCCTTCATGCTGACGTCGGCGCCGTCGGTGAGCGGGGGACCGAATTCGTATCCCGCGCCGAGGGCATCGCCTGCCGCCAGGGCCACGAGAACGCCGGCGGCGCGATCATTCTGCAAAGAGTTTAGGTTCATACGGCCTCCATCAGGGGGTGGTTGGTGTTCCAGTAGCTCACGTGGACAATCTCAGGTTCCCGGTCGGGGAGGTTGACCGCGATGCCCGAGGCGCGGACGGGTCCGCGGGTTCCGCTGATGACCCGGCTGCGCATGGTGTCATGCCGCCGGGCGCCGCCGCAGCCGTAGAATTCGCCGAAATCCATGGGACCGGCGATTGCTGCCAGGTCCCGGGCAGCCTGCCCCGGCATCGGTGGGGCGTTCCGCGCTGAATCGGGCAGCAGCAGCTCCGCGTCCAGCAGTACAGCCTCGATGAGCTGGCGGTAGTGCTGGCGGAACAGCGTCGCGGTACCGAAGACTTCCAGCAGCAGCGGCTGCCCGGCAATCCCGATCACCACTCCGCGCTGCCCTTCGAGGGGTTTCGGAATCTGAGGTACGGAGTGGTGCCGTGTGTTCCCGCCAAAGCGGTCCAGATGCTCCGGGAGGGAGCTGGTGGCCGAGGGGCCGCGGGCGGCATCAAACCGCCGGACCCGTTCCCAGATCTGTGCCTGGCTGTCACGTCCCGGTGCCGCGCCGGCATAGACCAGCTCGGACCGGACACTCAGGGGTGCCCTTCGTGCAAGGCGGCGGTGGATGCTCTGGCCTGCCTCCCAGCGCCCGGCCTCAACACAAAAGGTCTCAACATCCATGGATTCGCCGGGGGCGATGAGCACATCCCGGGCGCAGGTACGGTGCTGCTGGCCTCCCTCCAGCAGCTCTCCTTCGAGCAACAGGGCGTTGGTTTTTCCTTTATTCAGGATGGTCAGATTGCCCACCCTTGCGCCGGATGTCAGCTCGGACACTGCGATGTCGGCTTTCAATCCGGTGCTGATGCCGAGCCGTCCGCCTCCGGCAGTCCAGACGGGAAAGATGGTGACCGGTCCGACGGCGGTGCCGGCACCTACGTGGAGCTGTGGAATCTTCATGGCGAACTCCTTCCTTTAGCGCAGATTCGCGCTAACTTCTTTCAGTATGCGCCGGTTGCATCTTTTGCGCAACATTGAGATAAATGCAGGTATGAGTGAGTCTCGACCCCCGTCCTCCCTGCTGGACTTTCCACGGCCGTCCGTGGCCGTGGACACTGCTGCGCTGACTGTCGACGACGGCGCGCTGAAGGTCCTGCTCGTGCGCCGGCGGGAGAAGCACCATCCCGGGGAGTGGGCGCTGCCGGGCACTTTCCTGAGAGAACGCGAAACCCTGGCAGCTGCCGTCCTGCGCTCGCTCCGGGACAAAGCAGGAATTGAGGGGAGGGTTCCTCAACAGCTACACGTCTTCGACGACCCTGGCCGTGACGACCGAGGCTGGACCTTGTCAGTGGCCCACCTGGACGCGGTTCCGTTCCGCGAACTAGAGAAGCCGCTGGAATCCGACGACGTCCGGCTGGCTTCGGTGACACCGGACGCGGAGCTTATTGCCGGCCTTCCCTACGGCCACGCGGAGATGGTGCTCCTGGCGGTCGACCGGCTGCGGCAGGATTATGCGCGCGTGCCGGACCCCGCAGGGCTGTTGGAGCAACCTTTCACGTTGAAGGAGCTCCGGGATCTGCATGAGGCGGTCGCTGGGCGGTCTCTGATGCGCGATACCTTCCGGCGCCAGATGGAGCCGCAGCTGATGGGGACGGGGGAGATGTCCGACGGCACCCGCGGCCGGCCTTCGCGGCTGTGGCGGCGGGGACGCTAGGGTTTGTTCAGTCAGTCCAGGAGTGGCTTTTTGCCCGCGTAGGCTTCTCGTATGAAATTGAGCAGAGCATTAGAGCAACAGATTGCAGTGTTTGGCGAGAGCGGCAGCGGAAAGACAGTCATGCTTTCCTCGTTTTACGGGGCTACCCAAGAGCCTGCCTACCTGCAAAAGAACTTGTTCCACGTGGTGGCAGACGATATTGGCCAAGGCGCTCGTTTACACCGCAATTACTTGGGAATGCGCGATTCAAATCGTCTGCCCATGCTAACGAAGTTCACGGCTGCCTCGTACAGTTTTTCTATCAGGTTGAAGGAAGGTGCGAAGGCCAAGGCCTTTAGGGGCCAGCCGTTCGATGCTCTGCGTCTGGTTTGGCATGACTACCCCGGGGAATGGTTTGAGCAGGGGGTAAGCGGGTCCACCGAAGCTCTGCATCGAGTTGACGCATTTAAGTCCCTCCTTGGGTCTGATGTGGCATTCCTGCTGGTTGATGCCCAGCGCCTGTTGGACAACGCGGGTGAAGAAGAGCGGTACCTGAAATCGTTGATGGCAAACTTCCGGAATGGTCTCTTGTCGTTGAAAGACGGTCTGCTGGAGGAAGGGAAACCAATTGCAGATTTTCCTCGTATCTGGGTGATGGCCCTCTCCAAAGCCGATTTGTTGCCAGACATGGATGTATTTAGGTTCCGGGATCTTCTTATTGAGAAGGCCTGTGACGACATGGATGCGCTGCGAAAGGTACTGGCCGAACTGGTAGACGGAAGTGACGCTCTGTCGGTGGGGGAGGATTTCGTTCTCTTCTCATCCGCGCGGTTCAACGGGGGCGGGATTGAAGTCGACAAGCGCATCGGCATCGAATTAATCCAACCGATGGCAGCCATACTCCCGTTCGAGCGGCATGCCAAGTGGGCTCATGCTATGCAACTCCCCAGGAAAGTTGTCGAGAATCTATTGGGTGGGGTCGGAGCTTTGGCAGCTGCCGTGTCTGGGCGCAAGCTGAATATTCCTGGCCCCATCGGCCACCTGGCTAACTTGATCGGCCCGAGCGTTCTCAACAGTGCGGTGAATTTGGCCGGGGACAAGGTGAGAGAAATGAATGCTGACGCTATGGCTAAGCGAGAGTACCTTGCCGCGACGTTGACCCGTTTCAAGATGGACTTGGACCAGGCGGAAGAGGACGGCATCCTTCTGAGGAGTCGCAGATGAGCCTCATTTGGGCGACCCGGGGGCGGGCATGGGGTTTCAAGTTCCTCCGGGATGGTGGGTTCGAGGACCCGCTGCCTGTTTATCAAGAGGCCTTTGCCGGCTTGGAGGATGAGCCCGAGGTCTGTCGCCGGGCTAGCCACAGGGTTGCACTGAGGTTTCTAGATCCGGAAGGGCGAACGGACAGGGCGGGAAGGGTTATCCCACACGATTTTGTCATCTCCGGAGCGCCAGCCGAGGTAATTGAATCAGTCGCCGATGGGCTCCAGATAATCTGGCCTCAAGTCGCCGACGAATACGCGCGCGACTGGCCAGAGGCGACCTCCTAGGGGCCAAAACGAGGCGCGGTCTGCGAGGCGAGCTTTGGAACGCTCGTTGACATGAGCGACCCGGACGGGCGCTTGCTGACCGAACAAGGTTCCCTCAGCAAGCGCTCGGCGGTCGTCAGTGTTTACTTACGCCCTTCGGCTGGAACGTAACGCTGTCCTTGGACAGGCGACCACTGGCCTCGGGGGATTGCGAGGATCATACTGACACGGCACTGCCTTCTTTTCAGCGTCGCGTCGCGGTTGTGGCGGCGGGGACGTTAGGAGGCGCTGGAAGCCGCTGCTGGCTCCAACTCCGGCTGCCACTTCTGCATCCGATCCATGGCATGCGCCATCTCCGGCCCACCGGCCTCGGCGATGAGATCGGGGTCGCCGACCACCACCAACAGGCACCGGGCACGGGAGAGTCCTACATAGAGCAGTTCAGCAGCCCGGTCCATGTCTTTGAAGCCGTTCACGCAAAGGATGACAACGGACCGTTCCAGCCCTTTAAAGCCCAGGACATGCCCGTAGAACTCCCCGTCGTCGTCGTGGAATGCCTTCCAGTAGCCGACGGGGTCGTTCTCGAATTCCTTGTGGATGGAGTGCCGGTTCTTCGTGGTCAGGAACGCGATCTGGTTGTTGGCCCAGCCCTCGTCGATCAGGGCATCGACGCAGTCACCGGCGACGTCGATGGCGTCCTCGGTGGAACAGACGACCAGACGCACCGGAAGCCCGTCGCCTCCGCGCGGCGCGAAGTGCTTGCCGGCGAAGCCCTTGAATGTCTGGGCAATGCGCTTGGTGTTGCGGAGGTTCTCGTCGATGTGGAGGGTGACCAGGCCAGCGGTTGGATCGAGTGCCGTGCCGGCGGACTGGGAATCCCACCTGCCGTAAACGTTCTGGCGTTCGTCCATGAAGGCATAGATCTCCCCGCCTTCAGGATCCCGAAGGCAGGCGAGCAGGCTCTTCCACCACAGCGGAGCGAAGTCCTGTGCCTCGTCGATAACGATGGCATCCAGCTTCTGATCCGAGGGAAGTCCCGCAGCGAGGTTCATCATCAGGGCGGGCATGTCCTCGTCGAAGTAGGCCTGTCCTTCGCCGTTGGGAACCCCGAGGGACACGGCGTAGTCGTGGAATTCGCCTACATAAACCAGTTTGGCCTGGCGCCAGCCGGCAACCTGCCGGCGCAGATGCTCAGCGAGGCCACGGTTGTAGCAGAAGAGCCCGACGCGCTTGCCTTCCTTGGCCAGGCGCTTCGCCTTCTCTACGGCGAGCCAGGTTTTCCCGCTGCCTGCCCCTCCTACGAAGCGGGCCCGGGGAATGGAGCGGGTGGAATCCAGCAGGACTTTCTGCCGTTCGGTGAGGTGTTCCTGCAGGTCTTCAAGCTCGTCGGCACTTAGCGACGGATCGCTGGACGGCTCCAGATCTCCGGAGAGCAGGGGAATGATCCGCTGGGCGTATTTGGGCGCAAGCGGACTTCCGCCTTGCGCCTGGGTCTCGATGGCGGCACGAAGGCGTTCCCGGCAGTCGGTGAGGTCGTCATGGTCGAAGATCAACGGGCGGGGAACCCCGGCCATTTCCCAGTCATGGGGAACATCGCTGTAAGGGAAGGCCGCCATGTAGGCGAACCGGCTGACCAGCGGTGACCCGATCTGGTCCTTGACCCAGTCCTTGAAGGCATGCTGAGACCCCTGGGATTGCGCGATGGGGCTCTCGATTCGGTGCTTGCCTTGCCGATCGGACTGGTACCACTGGCCCTGATCGCCGGAGATCTTTCCGCCCTTGACCTCAATCGCAGCCAGCCCGACGCCCGGCCAGAGCACCAGAATGTCAATTTCGTGCTCTGCGCGCCCATGGCGCACCTGGACGGAGTGCGCCAGTACGACATCATCCGGCAGCTGGGCGCGCAGGGCATCCCATACAGCTTTCTCGGCGTGATGGCCCTCCGGGAAAGCAGGTTTCTCAGGTATGCAATGCACGATTCCCCCTCTATCGTGTACCGGCTAGGCCGGATCCTATGAGCAGGGTACCTCGTGTGGACCTTCCAGCACGTGGAGAGAGCCACAGTGGCACGGCGCTCACGACGACGGCATTGGACTTGTCATAGATGCGCAGTAGATGTGATCTTCGTTCCGGTTCCGGAAGCCCAACACCGTACCGCTACTCGAAGAGCGGAATGGCGTCAGGTGCCTTTCCAACCAGTGCCCTTGAAATTGAGCATTTATTGTGCCCGATCTGCGGGAAATGTCGGAGGGCGTCAGTAAGCTCAAACTGAACATCAACATGGGGGGACTATGGTCAGGACGTTGGACGTCGATGCCAAGGACAGCGCCTACATGCGCTGGAACTCAGCGCTGGCACAGGCATATTTCGTCGAAGATAACGCGGGTAAGCTCGTGTACCTCGATAAGGACGACGAAGCATTTACCTCTGCGGCAGCATCTCTTGGCATCGCCTTGGATCAGGCACCCGCGGCTTTGGCCGCTGCTGTCCGTGAACGGCTTTACTGGAAACGCTCCGGGACTTCAATTTTTGCTTGGTTCGACTACGAGACAGAGCAGTGGCTGGCAAGACGGAACCGCTCGGACGGAACGCCGCCAGAACCGCCACACGTCGCGCTTCTAACCGTCTTCTCTATGGCTGCGGAGACAATGGGCAATATCTCGGGGCGTAGACAGGGCGGGAACGAGGCCGGTTTCTACGCACAACTGGAAAATCTCCTCTCAATACCGTCGGAGGAATCTCTTCGTTTGCGCTCGGCATTCAGAGCCTCTACAGAGGCCTATTGGGAGGCGCTGGCGCTCTGGCTGGAGGAAAACGATGGCGCTCTGGGGTTACCGAGCGCATACGCACTGACTCATCGTTATGTTGGCTTGCCGGTTTCTCAGGCGCTTGTCAGAGAAACGGAGAGGCGTAACCTGCGGCGCATGTTTGAGGAACAGGGGCTACTTCCGGGGACGTCCCTCTCGCATAGCGAAATGTTCAGTGCCCTCGACGTTTGGATTCGCAGCGCTCGCACATCAGCCAACGCGGCCATGATCAAAATGTGGGGAAACAGCGACACCCAAGACCGAATAACCGATATCGCAGTGGCTGAACTGGCTGCATGGGACGGGCCGGACAACGATGGTACGGGCGACACCTTCAACTCGTACGCCAAGAGATGCTTAATCACGCTCCGGGAGAAACGGAAGGGCCTCGGCACAGTGTTTCAGCTGGGTCTGTTGGTGAACCTGCAGGTAGCTTCCGATGAAGACGGGATCCTGACCGGGGAGAACAGCGACATTCCGATTGTCCTCCGACACAACGCGCCTGGCCGGGCCGACGTGGATTTTGGAGCTGCAGTGCCGGAATACGCCAGCTTTCTCGAAGGTCTGGTGTCTATTACTACCGCCTCGGGACGGACGATCAGGCGGTTTCCTAAGAATGTACTCATACTGACCAGGGACCCAGTGACGGAACGGTACTTGGAGGCCGACAGGATAGTACCAGGAACCCCTGCACGGATCCTGGTTCGCCTTGAGAGCGGCTTGGCGGATGCGGTCGAGAAAATCATTATTGACTCCGCGCAGCCCGGATATGTGAGACTTCCTGAAAACCGTTCGGGCATACCTCATGGCTGGATCATGTTCGACCGTGTGCAGATGGTGCGAAGCCCGGTCGCGGCTCTCACGACTAGTAAAGAGCTCGCCGGATTCGAACTCCGCCTTTCATCGCAGATGACACTCACAGGTGGATTAAAGCTACCCGGGCGAATAGCGAGGTGGAGTTCTCTTAGCCCTCTGCAATTGGTTATTGCATCCGAAGACGAAGGGCCCTTCGATCTCGTAGCAACTACATTGAAGGACGAGAGCTTGCAGGCGCAGGAAGTCGTTCTGAAAAGCGCGATCCGTGCACCCTATGCTGTGATGGTTGCCGATCTTGACATGGACCGCGAGGATTTCACTCTCTCGTTGCGCGCGGGAAAAAGGACTCTGCAATCGTTGTCAGTCAAGCTCCGCGACTCCACGTCAACAAGGTCATTAGCTGCTGAACCGTTTCGATATCTGTGTCGAGATTTCGCGAACCCTTTATGGCCGGTCACTGCAGTGTCCAACAACACTGCAGAACATATTGGAATTGATGGGCTCCTGATCGACGGTGAAGTTATTCAAGCGAGAGAGGTGCCATACCCCAAAGTCGGTGCTTGGAAGGCGTGCCGCGTAGAGAGTCCGAGGGGCAAGCCGGTCCGGCTCGCTCCACCAGGTCCCGCATCCTGTCTTGTAACTGGACGGCATCGCTTCGTTTTCCCCACCTTTCACGGCGGCTGGCCGCAGACTAGCTGGATGTATGGCGAATGCGAGCAGTGCCATTTGAGCCATCGTGCTCCTACCCGTCCTAAGCAGCGGGTACAGCGGAGCACTCCATCCAGCCAGGTGCAGCTGCCCCCGCTGTCGGATAAGGAAACTAACTGGGAAGCATTGATGGACGCACTTGCCTACATCGGCTCAGGCACCACCCGAGACTTCTCGGTGTTAGCCAGGCAACTCGAGGACACGGCGTTTTTCGAGAAATACCTCATCTCATCCCTTGAATCGCTTGCCTTCATAGAAGTGGAACGTAATGAGTCTCATCTCATAACCCACTGGGAGGTAGCGGCCAGCAGCATCGGAGGATTGAGCGACGGTTCATGGATGCTCGCTGGCTTGTGGGATAAGGACATGCAGGCCTATGCCGCTAAAGAGGTCAAAAACGCCGGCGGCCGTCTGGATTTTCTGAATGGCCAGACCCATGCCAGCAAAACAATCATGGATATGGCAGTTTCCGAAGTCGAGGAATTGGCCGCTGATCTTGACGTGGTCTTCCAACCGAATGCGGCCGAGGCACTGGCCGCAGTGCTCCCAGAAATCTCCACACTTGACGGGTCTCTTACTCGAGCACTACTACCGAGTATGCACGGGTGCCAGTTCTTTGAGCCCGCATCAGCTAGTTGGATAGATGTGGAATCAGCTGAGTATCCGGGTCTGTTTCGAACTCGTGACGGATATCTGACGCAATACATCTACCGCAACCAACAGGACGTCGAAGATGGCGTTGGGGCCAAGGTGACCGTAGAACTCGGAAAGCACCTCTCGGCCCTGCAATACGGACGACATTTGGTTGCCTATGATCCAGATTCAAGGATGCTGTCCGTACCCATGGGCGCAGACCTTCCGGGGATCTATGGCAGGGCCGCCGTCATGGCCTCCGGCTGCCTCCCTACGGCGGATTATCGAACGTCTTCATTGAATTACCGGGGAGTGGAGCTTCAGACTGCCCGCCTTCTGATTGGAAAGGTCGCTTCATGACTCTCGCCCCCACTCCGACATCGGTCTCCGCGTCACTGAGGGACGCCTTTCAACGCTATTTCAGCACGCACTACCGCCTCAGGTCGCCTGGGCTCACCGCGGACCGAGATGAACTCGTCATGTCTCCTGGCCAGGTTTTTCAGGACCCTCTGATCGAACCGGTAATTCCCTACCCTGCTAAGGACGACCTCATCACCACGGCTGTCGATGCTGGATACTCAGAGAAAGTAGCCGCAACCGTTGGAGACGCGCTCTTCCGACAATTCACAACGGACTCTTCAGGGCCCCGAATTCGGCGACATCAGGCCTCCAGCATCACGGTAAACCGGCGCCCGGCCGAGGATGGGCCCCAGCACGTTGTGGTCACTTCCGGAACAGGGTCCGGCAAGACTGAAGCGATCCTATTGCCGATTCTCCTGCGACTGGTTGAGGAAGCCCAAGCTTGGAGTTCTCCCGGCCCTGTTAATCGTTGGTGGGCTACCGAGTCTTATACACGGCTTCGAGCTGAGGAACAGCGTCCAGCCGCTGTACGGGCAATGATCCTCTACCCGACCAACGCCTTGGTCGAGGACCAGCTGACGCGTTTGAGACTCGCTTTTAGACGTATAGGTCAGACAGATCCATCGGCTCGCCTTTGGCTGGGACGATATACCGGGGCGACACCGGGTGGAAACGGAATCCCCGCCGGAGCCAAATCGAAGCCGAAGATTGCCCGAGTGGCCAAGGAGCTCCAGGAACTCGAGGAAGAGTACACGGGCTTGATCCAGGCAGGCACGAGCGATGAGGATCTAGCGCTCTTCACAAACCCTGCTGAACACGAAATGGTTGTTCGTTGGGACATCGTCCAGGACCCTCCGGACGTGCTGGTCTCCAACTTCGCAATGTTGAACGCGATTCTGATGCGGGACTTCGAAAATCCACTATTTGCGGCGACGCTAAAGTGGTTGAAAGAGTCGCCGGATCATGTCTTCACGCTGGCGGTTGACGAGTTGCATTCCTATCGAGGGACTGCGGGCAGCGAGGTTGCCCTTTTGATCAGGCGTCTTCTCAGCCGCCTCGAACTGACCCCTGACAGTCCGCAGCTTCGTATCATTGCAGCGAGCGCCTCCCTCGATGCAAACGAAGCCGGATACGAGTTCCTCGAGGAGTTCTTTGGCGTCGAAAGAACCCGGTTTCATTTGACCGAAGGGCAACAAGAAACGATCGAGGCTCAGCTTCCCCTGGAGCTCGGGCAGGTGTTGGAGGAGTCCGCAGCGGGCACCCTCAGTCAGAAGGGCCCAGAACTGGCCAAAGCGGTGGCCCGAGCGTGCTTTGACCCGGTGGATGGACGCTATCGAAGCCACTCGCTCTCCAAGCTGGCAGAGCGGCTCTTCAACCGTGCAGACCCAGGATTTCTAGGGCTGGGAGCGGCTTTCCAAGCGATTGCACAGTCTGGGCAACCGACCATCCCGCTGAGAGCGCACCTATTTGCCCGTGTGCTTTCCGGCCTATGGGCATGCACCAACCACGACTGCACTGGGATCGAACCCAGCCGGGCAGACTCACATCGAACGGTTGGAAAGATGTTTGCTCGACCCGTGTCGGTGTGCGACGCATGTGGCTCGAGAGTGCTGGAACTTATCCTATGCGGTGAGTGTGGAGACACGAGTTTCGGGGGCTATCACTTGCCTCTGCAAGCGGATGGTGAAGAGGCACTGAGCGCCACGCCCACGTCCGTTATGTCCGATAGCCCAGGGCTTGTCACCAGGCGCCGCAGGGAGAGCTACCGGTGGTATTGGCCTTCCCCCGACGGCACAAGGCCGGTAGGGCAAACGGATTGGACCCACGCGAACTTCAAATTGCAGTGGGTCCCTGCTCACCTGAACTCGGCAGGCATCCTGCAAACTGGCTCGGACGAAGTTACTGGATGGGTCTTCCAAATTGCCGGGAAAGGCGACGCCGGGGCGACGCCGGCGCTGCCCAGCCGCTGCCCACGCTGTGGCCAGTCAGGGGGGCGGCAGACGGAGTTTGAAACAGGCGCAGTAGCCACACCGCTACAGGGACACGCGACCTCTCCTGCCCAGGTTACTTCGGTGTATTTGCGTCAGCTGCCCCGCACTCTAGGGGAAAAACCCGAAGACTATCGCACCATTGTTTTCACCGATAACCGCGATTCGGCGGCACGGACAGCTGCCTCCTTGGCCACCCGGCAATACAGCGACATCCTGGTACAAATGTTGTACCAGGGCCTGGCGGAGGCTTCAGCGCAGGATCCCATTGACCTCGTCGACCGGTTCGCTCACGGCAGCTCCGAGCTAACCGAGGAAGAGCTCTCCGTCGCTCAGCAGATCGCGCGGGAATATCCGACGGCGATTCTTGCTGTTATTCGTCTAAGAAGCGGCTCACCAACAGAGGGTGACTTGGACGTTATCTCCCAAATACGCCTGTCTAGGTCAGACACTGTCGGATGGGCCGAACTCCGTGCCAGGACGACGACGAAACTAGTCGATCTCGGACTCAGCCCTGGCGGAAGCGGCGCATTCGCTCAGGAGAAAGGCGGAGAACCCTGGTACGCGTACTATCCGTCTCCGGAACCTGGGATGTGGCGCGAGGTGTCAGTCTCTGCCAGCGCACCTGCACGGGATGCATTCGCCAAGGAGCTCGACCAGGAGATCGCGCTCCAGCTTTTTGATGGAGGCCGACGCGACGTTGAGTCGACTCTCTTGGCGTGGGTTAAGCCTCCCCTGCAGGACAACGGCCCTCTGGGAGCAGAGGAAGGAATGCAGGTGGTCGCGAGCTGCATTCGGATCCTTGCCCTCGACCGGCAGTATGAGGGGCATTGGCGCTTGCAGGACACAGGTACCAAAGCCCCGGCTGGAGTCACAGGGTATCTCGATAGAGTTTCAACCAAATTCGGGTTGGACCGCGCCTCCCTGGAGGCATGGGTCTACAGAGCTCTCCAGACCTCCCATATCGCCGACGGATGGGCACTCCGGCTGCATGGACACTCCACCCAAATTGCTTTCGCACCTGCCGGAGAGCAAGTCTGGGAATGTGGCCAGTGTGGTTTCCGCCATCTCCAAGCTTCAGCGGGAGTCTGCGCGCACAAGGGATGCACTTCGACGGAACTCATTGAGCGTAAGCGGGGCGATTACACCCAGGACTACTACAGCTGGCTGGCTCAACAGCCAGTTCGGCGCATTGCCGTTGCCGAGCTGACGGCGCAAACGAAGCCGGCTGAAGAACAACGCAAACGGCAACGTTGGTTCAAAGGCGTGAGACTCCCCGCTCCACGAGAGAACTCGAGGACTTCCCAACTCGACGTGCTCAGCGTTACCACAACGATGGAAGTTGGCGTGGACATCGGGTCCCTGAATGTGACTCTGATGGCCAACATGCCCCCGCAAAGGTTCAATTACCAACAGCGTGTAGGTCGCGCTGGACGTGCTGGGCAGCCGTTTAGTTTCGCAATTACATCCTGTCGCGACTCCGCTCACGACGAGTACTACTTTAACCACGCTGAACGCATCACCGGGGACCTCGCCCCGCAGCCATTCCTGGACCTGGGGCGAGTGAGGATCGTTCAGAGAGTTGTAGCCGCTGAGCTGCTGAGGAGGGCATTTCTTTCCTTGCCCGCCCCGCCGGAGTGGTCAAGCGAGAGCCTGCACGGATCATTCGGAAAGACATCCCAGTGGGACACCCATCGAGAAGGTGTGGCGAATTGGTTAGCCAGCAGCCCACAGGTAGCTGCAACAGTGCACAGGCTCGCTGCCTATACGAAACTCACGGAAGGTCAGGTGAAAGAGCTAATCTCTTGGGCGCGCACCGGCCTATGCCCCCGAATTGACTTCGTCCTCCAGCAGCCCCACGTAACGGAGCCTGAGCTCAGTCAGGCCCTGGCTTTGGGCGGCGTCCTCCCAATGTTCGGGTTTCCCACCCGAGTCCGAAATCTGTACCGGACGTATCCCGGTTCTCAGAAACTTGATGACGCGCTCGTTTCGGACCGTCCGCTGAGCATAGCCATTACAAACTACGCTCCCGGGGCCCAGGTGGTTCGAGATCAACTCGTACACACTGCCGCTGGATTTGCACACTACGTTCGACGCGAGAACAAATGGGTAGCCGCGGACCCGCTGGGAGCCAGCCATCAGGTTGCACTCTGTCAGGAATGCGCAACAACCTTTATCGACAAGGCAGTGGCAGCTTGCCCCACCTGCGGTTCTCCCATGGTTGATTTCCGTATGTATGAGCCACTAGGTTTCAGGACCACCTACGTGGAGCGGCCCTTTAGGATCGACCAGTCCCGCAGCCACGCCAAGAGTATGCCGACTTTCGTGTCAGAACAGGAAACAAGCGAGGAGACGCGAGTCTGCGACGTTGACCTCCGCCTGTACGAGCAAGGAAAGCTGGTGCAGTACAACGACAACAAATCGAAGCTCTTCAGACTGCTTCGGCAGGCGGATCAGTCCGTGGTCGCCTCCGACAAGGGTCTGTACCCATCGGGGTGGAAGGACATGCCTGTGACCGGGCACGACCTCGGAAGAGCCGCAATTGGCGAGATTCGGACCACCGATGCCCTCACAGTTGATTTCTCGGAGCTAGCTACGGGCGACGGTGGTGTCCCCATTCAGCAGTCGGTTCTACCGGCTGGGCACGCTGCGCTTTGGTCGCTAGCTGAAGTTCTTCGTGTTGGCGCGAGAGAACAGTTGGATATCGATCCGCAGGAAATTCAGGCTGGACTGCAGTACATCTCGGCGGGGTCGCGTTCCACGGCCCGAGTTTTTCTGGCTGATTCCCTGGATAACGGTGCGGGATACGCGGTTGAAATCGCGAAGCCCAGGGTCTTCGAGGAGCTCCTCCGCAGTACGCGCACGGTGCTGCGGGGTCAGTACGAGGATCCCAAGCATGTCGACTGCTCCGGATCATGCCCCGACTGTTTACGGTCCTGGGATAACCAGCGTCTGCATGGAGCTTTGGACTGGAGACTGGCGCTGGACATGCTTGATCTCTCTTCAGGTGCTCCGCTTGACCCTGAACGCTGGTTCGGTCGCAGAGCGGAGTTGGAGGCGATCATGACGAATATCAGCCCGGAGATCAGGGTGTCCTATGACAGCACCGGTACTCCTGTGGTGCACATACAGGACGCTCACACCACGATCCTGGTCAACCACCCCTTGTGGTCCAGGAGCGAGGAGAGGTTCAACCACCAACAAACGCAGGCGGTCGAGTCGATTCGTAAGGAACGTCCCGGGCACAGAATTACAGTGAGTGATTTCTATGAGCTCACCAGGCGCCCACTACCCGTTCTGATGGCGGCGAACAACGGAGCCGCTCAGTATCTGATGCGATAGGCGAATGGGTGGCGTGCGCATGCAGCCGCGCACGCCACCCATTGTCTAATTGGCAGCCTCCAGCCTGAGTGCATCCGAGAGCTTGCTCACGGGAAGGACGCGTATTCTCTTTGGGTGAACATATCTGGGGGAGACGACGTTGGTCTGGCACAAGGCCTATACGAAATGCTGTATACCAGGCAACTGCACGATCAACTCGCTCTGAGCCCAGAAGTGGAGGCCATCACGGACTCCGTCTCCGACGACGAGTCGCCGGCTTTGCTTGCCCGGCACGTCGCTGCCAAAGTGCGCGAAGTTCTGGCAGGAGTAAAACCTGAGGACCGTGTCCAACTGACCAACGCCATTCTGGCGAATCTGTCATCAGACCTGGTCGAACCAGGCCCCACCCAGCTCCTATCCCTCTTCCGACCGGACTCCCTGAAGCGCCGCCAGCTCCGCCGTCCATCCACACCTTTGGGCAAGCCAGCACTCCTGACCAACGGCAAGGACGATCCGAACCTCGCCGCAGAACTGCGCGCAGAAATGGGTTCCGCCAACAGTGTCGAACTGCTGTGCGCATTCATCCGCTGGACGGGCCTGCGCCTCCTCGAACCAGCCCTCGAAGATGCCCATGACCGTGGCATCCCCATCCGGGTCATCACCAGCACGTACATGGGAGCTACCGAACGGCGGGCGATCGATGAGCTGGTCCTCAAATACGGCGCCGAAGTCCGGATCAACTACGAAACCCACGCCACCCGCCTTCACGCCAAGGCATGGCTGTTCCGCCGGAACACCGGATTCGACACGGCCTATGTTGGCAGCTCCAACCTGAGTGCCCCCGCAATGCTGGACGGCCTCGAATGGAACGTGAAGCTCTCCTCCGTCGGCACACCGGACCTGCTCCGCAAATTCGAGATCACCTTCGACAGCTACTGGGAGCAGCCGGCCTTCCAGCCCTACGACCCAGCAGTCGACGGCGACCGCCTCGACGCCGCGCTGGCCCGCAACGGCGGCCGCCAGACCGCCCGGCCAGATAGCACCACGGGACTGGAGATCCAGCCGTACCTTCATCAGCAGGAAATGCTGGAGAACCTCGACGCGGCCCGCACCGTCGACGACCAGCACCGAAACCTGCTGGTGGCCGCAACAGGAACCGGCAAGACCGTCATCGCCGCACTGGATTACAAACGGTTGTGCGAGGCGGACGGCCGCGAGCTGTCCCTGCTGTTCGTCGCCCACCGGCAGGAGATCCTCAAGCAGTCGCTGCGCACCTACCGGGACGTCATGCAACGCGGTTCGTTCGGTGAGCTCTACGTTGGCGACCACAAACCGTCACAGTGGAAGCAGGTCTTCGCCAGTGTGCAGTCACTCGCCGCGCTGGGACTGGACAAGCTCGACCCGCGGCAGTTCGACGTCGTCGTCATCGATGAGTTCCACCACACCGAAGCCCCCACATACCGCCGGCTGCTGGACCACCTTCAGCCGCAGGAACTCCTTGGACTGACTGCCACACCCGAACGTGGCGACGGAGTCAACGTGGCCGATCAGTTCTTCGGCGGACGGATCGCCGGCGAGCTGAGGCTGTGGGACGCCCTCGACGCCGATCTCCTCGTCCCCTTCCACTACTTCGGTGTGGCGGACGACGTCGACCTTAGCCAGGTGGAGTGGAAGCGCGGGAACTACGACATCACCCAGCTGGACGCCCTCTACACCGGCAATGACGCCCGCGCCGCTAAGGTCATCGCTGAACTTCGGGACAAGGTGACCAGCACCAGCGACATGCGGGCCCTCGGGTTCTGCGTCTCGGTGCAGCACGCCCAGTACATGGCCGAGGTCTTCAACCGCACAGGCATCGCATCCCTGGCAGTGTCCGGTGAGACACCCGAGGCGGATCGCGCCGCAGCCCTGCGCAAACTCCGGGACCGGGAGTTGAACTGCCTCTTCGCCGTCGACCTCTTCAATGAGGGTCTCGACTTGCCGGAGATCGACACGATTCTGCTGCTGCGGCCCACGCAGAGCGCGACTGTCTTCATCCAGCAGCTCGGTCGCGGCCTGCGCCGTGCGAAGGACAAAGCGGTCCTCACCGTGCTGGACTTCATCGGCCAGCAGCGCCGTGAGTTCCGGTTCGATGCCAAGCTGAAATCCCTTACCGGCCTCCGGCGCAAGGCGCTGGAGAAGGCTGTGGAGGACGGGTTCCCCTACCTGCCGTCCGGATCGCAGATCATCCTGGACCGCGTGGCGCAGCAGACCGTGCTCAACAACATCCGGGAACAGCTGCGCGTCAACCGGAAGCAGCTGGTGGCGGAGGTCCGGTCCTACGGGGAGCACCTGCTGGAAGACTATCTGCGGGAGTCCGGGCGGGACCTGCCCGACGTGTACCGCAAAACCGGGGATTCCTGGACCTCGCTCATCCGTGAAGCCGGACTGGTGGACATCAGCCAGGCGCACGACGTCGTACTGGCCTCCCAGCTGAACGAGACTTCAGCGCTTGAAGAGGACCTGCTGCGCCGGATGACGGCGATGCTCTGCATTGATGATCCGGAGCGGGCGGAGACGTACGCGAAACTGGTCTCGGAGAACGCACCCCGCTACGGCGAGCTGAGCGACAGGGAACAGATTCTGGCCCGGATGCTCTTCTTCGCGCTGTGGCCGAACGGGGGAGGGCACACATCGTACGACGCCGGACTCGAGTTCCTGCGCAACTATCCGCTGGTCTGCGCGGAGATCCGCCAACTGGCTGCACTTATCGTTCAGCGTTCCGGGTATGCGCCCAAAGGGCTGGGCCTGGGGCTGCAGCATATCCCGCTGTATTCACACGCTACCTATCGGCGGGAGGAAGTCCTGGCGGCGCTGGGCTACTTCGCATTGGGCGGTAAGACCAGCCACCGGGAGGGCGTTGCCTGGTGCGAGAAAACGAAAACCGATGCGTTCTTCGTGACGCTGGAGAAGGACGAGAAGGAACGTGCGGCGTCCATCATGTACAAGGACTATGCGATGAGTCCGGATGTTTTCCACTGGGAGTCGCAGAACGCGACCTCTCCGGAAAGCGTGACCGGCCGGCGGTACATCAACCACAAGTCATTGGGGTCGAAGGTTCTGCTCTTCACCCGGCCTCGGCAGCGTGATGAGAACGGGATGACGATGCCGTACACCTGCCTGGGGCAGCTGGACTACATGTCGCATTCCGGGTCGAAGCCGGTCGGCATCGTATGGAAGCTGCACCGGGCGATGCCTGCGGATGTTTATGTTGAGGCTAGCGCTGTGGCGCAGTAGCGACTCTGCTAAGCCCCAAAGGGTGTAAATTCCGCGCAGGAGAAACTGAGTCTTGGAGTCGTCCAATGGCGGAGTCCTATTCGGTGCTTCCCTATTCCGCACTGCTCGGCACCTTCCTTAGCCGCGGATGAAATGCCTGATTGGCTAGGTCAATTGGGTGCGTAGCAGTCCAAGCTGTTGTCTCCACGGAGGATGCAGGTGAAGTATTTAGTTGGATGAACTTGGTTGTTTCGTCTTCCATCGGGCACGTTAACGATCCCGTCCTTCGGAACACATTAGGATTGGAGCGTGGATATTCCTAATATCAGTAGGCTGACTCTTGCCCAGCTACTGTATCTGCAATCCTGCGTCAGGGACGAAATTCGTCGCCGCGGCCTTTCCCGTACATCCGGGAGTCTTGAGGGCGAGATCGGCGAAGCAATTGCTTTGGCCGTCTACGGTGGTGTTCTCGCGGCGCCCGGCACACGTGGGTATGACCTAACTGACGCACTGGGTCGCAAAATCCAGGTGAAGACCCGTACTCTGCCAAAGGGGACGAATCGCATATTCCAGTTCAAGTCAGAAACTGTAGACAGCGCCGATCTTGATCTCGCGCTATGTATTCGATTCGACCGAGACGCGAACACTGTTGAGTGGGCACGAGAGTACACCAGTAAGGAGCTAATAGGGCTCCTCACTCCGCATAAGCAGGGACCTAGGCTCCCGACGGGCCGGGCGCAACGATTCGGAACGGACGTTACAGCGAAGATTCAGGAGGCTTTCGAGGGGCTGGGCGGCACGACGGGCTGACCATCGCTGTAGGCCCATGAGGAAACAGCCCCCTTGGGCAAGCATCGAACCGGTCAGTGCACCGTTCCCACCGCCCGCGTAGTGCAACCACCTCGGGCACCTGGACTTCAGATCTTACCGTGGTGAAGCGGGTCTGCATCGTGTGGAAGCGCCACCCTGACGATGCTTGCGGGCGTTGACTTCGAGGCTAGTGCCCCGGCGCAATGGGGTATTGCCGGATCGCACTTAGGAATTATGTGCGTGAGTGGAGGCTGCTAATCTCCGGGCGATTCTGAAAGTGACCTTAATCCGGCGATTGTCCCTAGTTGGCGGGAGCTATTCTTAAGGATGAAAGCGCCGATTGCACGAAATCAATTGACGCGCGCGAGGGTGCAAGCCTCTGTGGGACGCCGTCGGGAACGCGATAACGGTGTTCATTATCGTCAATTAGCGACAGGGTGTCCAATCGACGCTTCTCGCAACTGTTTGCATCCTCGCCACCATATCGAGCGTAAATCATACAGGCGTGGTATTGCGCGACGCAGAATCCAACGAAGGTTAGATTTATTGGGTAGGGGTTGGAAGAATCGAACATTTCTCGAATGACGGCATCGGCGTCTGCCGTCGCTTGAAGGGCTTCAGATGGTTTGTCTAGACATAGGTAGACGGCAGCCAAGTTGTTAGCCACCCTGGCCTCGCTATACCTTTCCCATGGCCCACTCTGAGCGCGGAGGCCACGTTGGACGAGTTTTAAGCTCTCAACATCCGGAAAAGGTTCTTCCCTTGATGCGATACGGGGTTGACCACCTGGGCGGTCGGAACCATGCAGGAACTCGAGTTCCCCACTAACCTTCTCCACGATGGGCAATGCACTATACATGGAGCAAAAACTATCAAGCCGGATTTGAAACAACAAACATCAATTATCTCTTCGACATATTTCGTCCATGTCGCGTAATTATCCAAGTTGACTCAGTCACCACCTCAGGACGCAGGCAAAGCGCGCCTAGGAGTGGCGTTCGATCCCCGTGATGTGTCTCTCTGACGCAACTGTCGAGGCTCCCGTTCTGTCGACGAACCGCTCAGCCAACGTTTTGATTGCAGTCGCCCTCGGCAAGGCGGCAGAGAACTTGAGGTTCACAGCCATCTCAACAGGCACCCGCGGGACCACGTCATCGAATGCGAGCTCTTCCAGCTGCGACATATCTCCAGCACCGCGCAGAGTCAATACGTCGTTGAAGGACTGCCCTTCCGCGCCGCCAAGGGCAGTACGAAGGGTTTCATTCGCCTTTAACCCCGCCCAGGTCCACAGATGCATTCCGTTCGCATCGGCTTGAACGACGAGTCCTTCTCGAGCGACGTCTCCCTTCCGTACCTCACGGACCGTAGAGAGCCTGTCAATTGCGCGCCGGGAGAGCGGAACATCCGGAGTTTCACCCAGGAGTACGTCGCGCTGTGCTCGCATCATCTCGAAGGACAGCGCGATCGCATCACTCTGCCACCGAACGTCTCCCTTGTTTGGGGTGGGGCTGACCAAGACCTCGAACCGATCCCAATTCACCTGCTCTACACGCCACGCCCGCCCGTTCATGAGAATAGGTTTAGCGTCCAGTTTTTCGGAGCCCTGGCGAGGCAACGCGAGGGGCGAGATGAACCCCAGTTCTTTGTTTCCGCTGATGACACGCAGTTCCTTCTCAGCATCGAACGAAGACAACAGATCCATAAAATGCCGGCGCCCAAACGCCTTCTCAGCGGCCGGACCGATCATCAGCAGTCCGCCGTCCTCGACAAGAAACTTTTCATCCCGAAGATAGGCGAGCACCTCCTCGCCTTCGTCCATCAGCTCAAGGTTGCCCCACCACTCCCGCCAGGACGAAGCAGCATAGGCGCCCTCCTGCAGGGCAAGAGCAAGCAGCTGCTGGGCGGTCAGATGCCGCGGGTGCGGGGGAGGAGTGATGGGTTCTATAAACCCGCGCCTCCACAACAGGAGGAGCCCCGCGGCTTCCAGGAACGCGTCGTTATTTGTGGCGAGAAACAGTGCATTCCGACGTGTACCGGGTCTGCGCCCTGTTCGTCCCAAGCGCTGGAGGAAGGAAGCGACAGTTCGTGGGGCATCGATTTGGATAACGCGGTCGAGGTCACCAATATCGATCCCGAGCTCCAAAGTGGACGTGGCGACAATGACCGTGTTTTGCCTTTCGGCGAAGGCCTGTTCAGATCTTCGGCGTTCGTCTGCGGACAGTGAGGAGTGGGATACAAACGTCTCGACGCCGAGAGCGCGCAGCTCAAAGGCTAGCTGTTCGCTGACACGCCGTGACTCGCAAAAGACCAGCCGCTTCTCTCCACGGTGGAGTGCAGCAATGACCTTCGCTGCGTTGCCGACCGAGCCGACGTAGTCCAACAAGACTTCCGGCTCAGGCACGGCGGCGGTGTTTTCTTCCGATACCACCCGCAGCTCTCCAACATCCGTTGGTGAGGAAGGTTTCCCACCTTGAAGCCACCGACCAATTTCTTCCGGGTTCCCGACCGTCGCTGAAAGGCCAATCCGTTGGATAGGACGCTCCGCAATCCGCTCCAGCCGAGCTAGGACACCCAGGAGATGCCACCCGCGGTCCGAAGCGGCAAAGGAATGCAGTTCATCAACGACGATGGACCGCAACCCCGAGAAGAAACTGCCGTGATCGACTCGTTGCGAAACGAGCATAGCCTCCAGCGACTCAGGTGTAGTGAGAAGAATGTCCGGAGGATCCGCGAGAATACGACGCCTGGCAGAGTCACCAATGTCTCCGTGCCACAGACCAACTCGCCTGCCTAACCACTCGCCGTATTTCGTGACTCGGGGATAGAGGTTGTTTAGGAGGGCTCTTAGCGGGGTCACGTAGATGATCGATAGGCCTTGCCAGCGCCCTTGGACCATCTCCGATAGCAGAGGAAAGAGGGCTGCCTCAGTCTTGCCACCAGCGGTCGGAGCGATCAGTACACAATCGGATCCTGAACGAACAGGGGCAACCGATGCCGATTGAAGCGGACGAAGACCAGGCCAGCCCAGGGAGTTAACGATGTGGTACTCGATTGCCTCGTCGAGCCCAGTAACGCCACCCACGGTCTAGAACCCAAGATCGACGTCGTCCACGGATGAAGCGGCGCGCAGATCCCCACGTGTCTGCGCTTCCCGTTCCACATCGGTGAGCTCAGATGCGCTTAATGTCAGCTCATAATGCTGACGCGGATCGAAGTCTGGAAACTGGTCGACCCTATCGAGAACATCGGCAACGAGCTTCTTGAGGAAAACTCGCGGTGCTACGCCGGTTTTGCTGCCCAACTTTCCAGCGACGGCACTGGCCAGGTCGGCAACGTAAGCGTCGTCCACTGCCGAACGGATCCGTTCGGCGTTCTCAGTGCCGGCGGCATAGATGTCCCGAACACGGCTGCCGAGCTCCACCAAAGTGTCCGGCGTGAACCCGTGAAGGCGGATCTGCGTGGCGCGCGGATTATCGAACCGGATGTCCGTTCCAAAGTCGGTCTGCAGACGCTGGGCGAGTGGCGGAAGTCGCTGCACGCCTTGTTGCCCGTCGTAAAAGGCCGGCGTGCCAGTCATCAAAACGTACAGGCCTGGGTAACGCCCACTGTCCACTTCGTCCATCAGCTGCCGAAGCGCATTGAGCGACTTCTCGCGGACATCAGATCGCATACGCTGCAGTGTCTCCACCTCGTCCAACACCAGAACAAGTCCCGCATAGTCGGAGTCACGCAAAACAGTCAACAATCCCTGTAAGAACCCGAGCGCACCGAAGTGATCGAGTTCCCCGCGCACTCCAGCCGTGCGGCGGGCATTGGCTGAGACATGAGGCTGACCGCCGAGCCACGCCAAGAGCGCATCTGCATCCGCGTTGTTACCAGCGGCACTCATTTGCCGGTAGGCCCGGAGTGCCATGGCGAATGCCGGCGCTTCCTTAGATACGGCCGCTAGTCGCTTTTCCAGCAGGACGTCTGTTCGTGCATCCAGATCTGCAGGGGATGTCGGGGCTCCCGCCCGGGCATCCTGGCCAAGGACGTAGAGCCAACCGTCAACAACGTCGGCGAAAGCACCGCTCGGAACCGTGGGGGTCGACAGGTTCTCTACAACCCGGCGATAGACCTTCTCCAGCTTGTACAGTGGGGTTTCGGTCTCGGAGATCTGGATTTCTGCAGTTGCAAAGTTCCTTTTCTTTGCCCGTTCAGTGAGCCAACGAGAGAAGAACGTCTTACCTGAACCGTATTCACCCCGAACTGCCTTGAACTGAGCAGCACCATGCTGGACGGCTTCCAGTTCTCCGTCGATGGCCGACTCAAAGCTGGTGAGCCCCACCGCCATAATGTCGAGCCCCTGTTGCGGCACCGTACCGCGACGCAAGGCATCGATAATCTCCCGGCGCCGCCGGGGACTGATCGCCACATCCGCCACTACACCACTCCGAACTGGTCCTTGAGCAAGTCAATGTCAAGGCGCAGGGTCTCACCATCACTGTCGTAGGAAAGGATGTCATATCCCTCTACGTTGAGGACACGTTTGGCCACGGCCAGCACGGGCCCCACGTTCGTTGAAGGCAGGGCGGCGGCGGAGGCAACGGTGTCTTGGTGCGCACGGCCGTTGCGCTCGATGAGCGTTCGGAGAATTGGTTCCAACAAAGAATCTGCTGAAGCCGCCGCTCGTCCCGCAAGCCGGACCTGGTCAACGTATACCGGTGATCCGAGCACCCGCGAAACCAAATCAACCGTCTTTGTCTGCGCGGACGCAGCCGATTCAGTAACTTCGAAGAGAGATGGCTCGGCCGACTCCGGGACAGGCTTCTTACGGGCCCTCTTCGGAGTCGGCACCGCGGGCAACGGTTGTTTCTCAGCGATGGGGTCATTCCACCATGCCGGCACCTGTGGAGGTGCCTGCTCCCAGCCCGACGGAGCTTTCTGCGCAAGAGAGTGTTGGTAAACGAGGACCGGCACAGTCAGCTCAGCCAGGGAGGCTCCACCGTGGTAGCCGGCCCTCGACGCGCCGTACCGGGCGTCCTCCCGCCACAGCAGGATGGCTTCTCCGTCGTCGGTGGCAACCCGAGGTCCACGCACCAAGACCTCTCCGTCCTGGACCGGCCCGGAGGAAGCTGGACGCCACCGCGAGTCGGAACTGGGAACGGCAGGCAGCATCTCGGTTTTGCGCTCTACTACATGACCGTGATCAGAGGTGAGAACAACGCTTCGCCCCGCGATGGACGCGGCATTCAGCAATGCCCGCAGCGGTTCCAAGTCTCCCATCGTCCAAGGCCGGCCCGAAGTGTCATTCTTGTGCGTTGCGTCGTCAATGGCGTTGATGACGACGCCGACGACGGGAACAGTGGGGTCAGCTATTGCCGAGGCGACTGGCTCCGAGAGCTGTGCACCGCCAGCCGCGCGCAGCTCTCCCTTATGGAACAACTGAGCTCGGGGGAAGGCTTTGGCGAGACCCGTTTTTTCCACCGCCGCATTTCCACTGCGGACGTCCCCGCAGAAGAGGCTGGTTCGGGAAATTTCCGTCATGGATGGTAACGCTGCCGTGGCGGCGAGGCGACGTTTGGAGGACGCAGGAACCCACTCGACTAGGCCGGAGCGGCCAACCTCGGCAGACAGATCAGTAGCGATAGCGGCACTCATTCCGTCCAAGACCACCAGGAGAACTCCTCCATACGGCTTCCACGGATCAACGACAAGACGCAGAATCTGTTCGACTCCGAGTGCCGGTCCTTCGGTCAGCAGATTGGCAATTACACTCTCCGCCACTGAGTCTCCCAGGTGCATAGCGGCCGCAGCGTCCCTCGCCCGTCGCCTCGTCTGCACTCGCTCAATGAGTCGACCATAAGCGCCGCCGACTTCGGGATCGCTGGACCCGTTCCAGAGCACGCCGACGGCGGCGTCGACCCAAGCGCCGTCGTCGAGCTGGCGTTGGAGATCCCCCCGAAGGTTATGGACCTCCTGCTCAGGCGTTTCCAGCCAACGGGCAAGCCGGACAGCCATCCGAGGGGCGATCTGGTTGGAGTTATAGGCTGCTTCGCGGTGGTCGAGCACCGCAGCCAGTGCTTCCTCAACACCGGATTTTTCGTCCAGTGCTTTTCCGAGGGCGCGCAGTCGAGCAGTGAAACCAGGACGAAGAATCAATGAGTGTTCGGCACCCGTCGGCCAGCCCAAGTTGTCACGCAGCAATGCCTCGGCTTGATCGAGCACAACGCCAAGGCGCCCCTCCGGGTCGCCTTCGCGGGATAGCCGCAGCATGGCAGACACCGAAGCGTTGGCGACGTCGCGCGCCTGCAATGGGGTCAGAGATTTGCCGCCCATGTAGCGTTCCAAAAGGCGGGTCCGTGCTGCAATTTGTTCTTCGACCAGATCGCCCGGCGGATCCGGCCACAAAACGTCGATGGCGAGCCCAAGTGCCAGCGGCTTGACGAGGCCGCCGGCTGTGGCGGTAGTACGTAGAGCGAAACCGGCAGCGGTTCCGTACTGCTGTTCCGCCCAATCGATGAGGTGATCCTGCAGCTCTTGGTCCACGACAGACCAAGACGCCCTCGCCCCATTGCTTAGTGCAGTGAGGACGGTCACGCCGTCGAGAGATCCTGCATCGGTCCCCAGCAAATACGCCAACAAGCCCCCCACCGCGTGTTCAGCGCTGACGGCAAGATCGGACGACGGCGCCCAGCCCTGGGCGGGCTGGTGGTCCAAGAGCGCGGTGGCAGCCCACTCGAGCCGGCGCAGATCCCGGCTGACTTCCCGCGCCCCTCGGAACAGGGCGGGGATGCTGCCCCATTCATCGGGGTCTTCGATCTGCTGCCGGTAGGCCCGGGCCAGAACTGTATCTCCAAGATCCGCACGTGGACGGTCGGTGAGGACCACCAGGAACTCGTCCTCAGCCTGCGCTGAATAGGCGTCAAGGATCGCAAGCTGGGAGATACCCTCGACCACGCGGACCCGTTGCCCGCTAACGGTTAAGGGACCACCCTGCCAACGAGGCTGAGCGCGCATCACCAGGACGCGTGACTCTCCACCCTTGGAGATGAGTTCAGCGGCGCGGGTACGAATGAGCGCCTCTGATACGGGAACGGTGCGCGTAGCTTCGGCTGCAGAGCTGATCACTCCCACCTCCAGCTCACCCGCAGCTTCTTACCCGGTACCGGATGCATGAGTTCCTCAGTGATCTTGCTGCCGATCTCCTGTACCTCGACGACGCGAGTGACCTGCTGGGTTTTTTCGCTGAGGCGGATCTTGTTGAGTTCCTCGAGCTTCTGGGCAAGGTCGGCTTCTCGCTTTGCCTGCTCCGCGGCTTGGGCTTCGAGTTCTGCCTGCTGCTTTGCCTGCTCATCGGCTTGGGCTTGGAGCTCAGCCTTCCGCTTTGCCTGTTCCGCGGCGTAAGCCTCGCGCTCAGCGGCTGCTTTGCGTGCGGCCTCCTTGCGCTCTCGTTCCTCTGCGTCCCGTATCGACTTCTCATGTGGATCGTTGAGGAGCGCCTCCGTCGCCTCTTCGGCAGCGGCGGCGAGAGCAGGTTTCAAAGCGGCGTGTAGCTCGGCTTGGCGGGCCACATCCCGCAGTTTGGAAAGGGCATCTGCAGCTTGCGTCCCCTCGAGCTTCGGCAGTCGTTCAATGAGCCCCCAATTCGCCCCGCGCAACGCGGCGGCGACATCCCCGGCGGCTGCTATGGACGTGGCGACGGCTTGCGGCTCATCAGGCAGATCAAACTGGGCCAGCACCTCGATCCTAGCAAGGGGACCATCCGCAGCGGCCAGCGCTGCAACCAAGTCCCGTCCACGACTAACGGTCTGCCAGCGTGGGGACGTTTCATCCAGTCCCAGGACATCCCGGTGTGCAGACAGCTCCGTTGCGACGCCCGCCGTCGTAGCAAGAGCAGGGCGCACCTTCGAGACGAGCGCGTCGCTGACGCGCTGCACGGCGGCCGTAGAGAGATGGTATTCATCACTTCCCACACCGAACATGCCCTTGGCACGGCTGAGTGCTACGCGCCACTCATCTTCAGAGGGAAGCACCGGCTCACGCAAAACCATCTCCGGAGCGAGTCCGCCAATGCCTGGTTCCGATGTTCTGGAGCCCGCCCGGTACCACTCGCGATCGGTGACCTTTGCCCAGACGAGGACCAGCAGGTCCTTAATATCGGAGGTCAGCCCTCGCTCGGCAAGCACTTCGCGCAGTTTCCCGACTGTGACGTCCCCGGTGCCCGCCGCCCTTGTGAACTCATCAAAAAACTCGAAGTTCTGTGCGTCCAAGGCATAAGTCGTCTCCCGCAATGTGCCGGTGCGGTAAGCAGTAACAACACGACGGACTTTGGTACCAAGGGAGCGCTCCACGTTCTCGAGGCGCCCACCGTTGTCTACAGCCCTGCGGGCCAATTCCAACACTGAATTCAGCTCAGGTCGCCGGATTTCCTCGGTACCGCGCTCTATTTCCGGGTGTTTGGGGTACCGGTCCGTCAGTGCAGCGTTGAAAACACCGACGACGGCGTCACGCAGAGTCGCCGCTGAGGGCTTTGCCGGGGTGAAACCCTCGGCGAGGGTGACGAAGTTGCTAGTGCTGAGAGTCCTCCCGAGATTCTCCTCGTTGGCGGCATCGACGCCGTAAGCCTGACGCAACAGGGCCGATAACTGTCCACGCAGCGAGTCCCGTTGGCTCTCCAACAGCCGGCGCGCAGGCTCACGGTCGCTGACCGGCAGGTTCGCGGCATATTGCTCGAACCGGTCACCCGTCAGCAGGTACTCGAGCTGAACGAGCTTGCCGACGTCGTCCATGCGCTGGGACGTCAGGAAGTGAGGCACCCACGCAACGGTGTCGGTGACGATGCCTTCCCGCCGAAGCGTAAAGATCCTTTCGACGTCGTCGGAGGGCGCCCGGTCATCGAGGTCATCGAAGGGGAAATCGACAACGAGTTTCCACCGGCCGTCTGCCGCCTTCAAAGCCTCAACAGGCAGGGCAGACTTGTCGCGAATGTTGCCGAACACGACGTCGACGGTTCGTTTTTGGCCGCGCCAGACGTGATCCAGGGAATATTCGCCGGCGTAGGAACCGGTGGCTACCGCACCGATTTCCCTGACAAGAGTGTCGCGGATGAGCTTGCGGCGGTTCGCATGGGAATCCTCCTGAGTGACATGAGCCAGAATGGCGTCAAAATCGATACCGGTGAGCTGGAGGGAGATGACAGGGTCCGCGGTGGAGCCGACCGTGATCTCCGAAAACTTTGACTGCCACTCAGTTGCGAGGGCCACCACCTGCCCGGACACGTTCCCGCCGAACATTGACACGACACTGCCATAGTTGAGCGCCGCGAGCTTGGACGCGGTGAGGTCCTTCAAGGAGGTAGCGCCTGGTGCAATCGCCGCGACGAGAAGGGTCTTGGCCAGGCGGTCTTCCCGACGGAACGCGGAGTTGCGGCCTTCCGCTCGTGCCTCGGCATCGGAGAGGTGGTGTTTGTCCAAGAGATAGGGGCGCATCTTGCCGCGGTAAAAGGACGCCGCGGCGTCGAAGATCTTAACCATGTCTTCGGTCAGCGGCTTGGCGTCCCCGAGCACGACGACGTCGAACAGGTCCCCGACAGGGATCAGATCACCCACCGTGAGTTCTTCGCGGCCCCGGTACAACAGTTCGCTCATGATCTTCAGCGCGGTGCGCTCGCGTTGCATGATGGCTGACAGGGCAACCATCGCGTCAACCAGAGCGGGGGAGAAGGGATAGACCTTCTCGAAATCAATGGCGGCGGATCCGGCTGCGTCGGTCAGCAGGTGTTTCCAGTCCGTGGGATTGGCCCGGATCCGTCCGACGGCAGCGGCAAGGGCGGAACGGCCGTCGTCGGATTTTGGGGTAAGCAAACGTCTGTTCACGATTTCCGGAAGGTCAGCGGCCGCGAGAGTGATCTTATCGAACCTGTCCTCCCACCACTGGAAGGAATCCTCCAGTGCGACCTGCTCGGCACCTGCATTGCCGCCGCCAAGGAAGTCTTTGAGCGCACGCTGCCGGGCGACGAAGGAAATCATAGGGATGGCCATTTGCCCTGACCCGGTTTCGACGAGCTTGGCCACCTTGGAGGTTTCGTTCTGGATGAACGCCGAGTCCCGCAGATGGTTGGCGAGCCACAGGACCAGTTCGTCCAGGAAGAGCACAAGACCGTCGTAGCCCAAGTCCTTGGCGTGCGCGGTCATGACGCGCAGGCCCTGGTCGATGGGCAACCAGGCTGAGGTGGATGTGTAGGCGGGGAAGTAGGTCTCGACGAGGGCTGTGGCAACTCTCTGCCGGCCACGTTCGTTCGCCGTGCCGTTGGCGGCGGCATCGAGGTCGGCCGCCGTTAATCCGCCTTCGCTGAGGGTGCCCAGTACCGGATCAAGCTCTGCTGCAAAGTTAGAGAAGAAAGAGTCATCGCCCATTTGGGCCCGCAGTTTTTGGGCGTTCTGGAACAGCTGATCGCTTTGGTGCAGTACTGGTGCGGTAGCGTCGGGATGCTTCGCCTTCACAGTGTTGATGTATCCCGAGAAGAGTGCGGCCTCGAAGGATTCCGCGCCGATCAGGTGGTAATCGACTGCGAGAAATTGCTTGCTCAGGACGTCGGTATGTGCGGCCACAACGGACTGCAGGCCGCTCAATGCCCGCGCTTGCGGATTCCCGGTCAGCAATAGGTGCATCACGGCCATGTAGTGAGATTTACCCGCACCGAACGAGCCATGGATAAACGCACCCTTTGCAGTGCCACGGGAGATGGCTGATTTCACCAGGCCGAGACCCTCGTCGAAAGCCTCTGCGATTTTCTCGGTGACCACGTAATCCTTGAGAGTCTGCTCAGCAGCAGGGACGCCCTCATGGATGCGCATAACGAAGTCGTCGTCGTGGACAGCTTCGGGAACATTGATTGCATCACGCAGCATCATGGCAAGGGCGCCAAAAGTGGGGGTGCTCATCAGCGGAAACTTCCGTTCATCGGGTGGATTAGATCTATGTGGGTAAGAGGACGGTACTCCAACTGATCAGGCACGTTTGCGTTCCCTTGCCGTAGCTGGTGACCGCCATTCGTTGAGGTCTTCGCGGGTCATCTGCAGCTGGGTCAGGAACTGCTCGATCTGGCTGGTAACGGCCTGGGCGGCGCTGGTGCCGAACTCGGGTTCGAGGTCGGTGTGCCACTGGTGCAGCCAGGGTTCCAGTTCCACGAGCCCGGCAACCATCGGGACCAGAGCATCGTTCGACGCACCGAGTGCTTGCTGGTTCATGATCTCCCGCACCAGGGCAACGGCCTGGTCCCGGTGGTTCCACCCGGCCCAGCCCAGAACAGGAGTCGTATCGCCTTCGCGGCCCACCCCGGGATAGATGATGAACCGTTCCTTGGGCACGTCGAGCTTGCCGCGGGCCTGCCAGTAGGAGACCTTTTGGAAATCGGGTGTTTTGTATTGCGGTGGGACCGGGATGGTGACTTTTTCACCGGCATCCTCGCGGCGCTGCAGATCCCAAATGGTCTGCCATTCCCGGAATTTCTCCAAACCGGAGGGCTTGTACCGGTAAGCAGCCAGATACGGGACGGCCTGCGTCGGCGCCAGGGAACCTATCACACCAACGAGATCTGGTTCAGGGTTTCCCGTGAGGACACTGGCGAGTTCAGAGAGCACCTTGTCATGGCGCAGCAGATCCGCCAACTGGGCCACTGAACGGATAGAGGGCCCCTGCGGATCACGCCACAGCTCCCTGTCTTCGAGACGGTCAAGGATCGCCTCCTCCAAGGCGTCCTGCAGCTGCTTCCCCCAGGGGGCGGTCGTCCAGCGACGCTTGTACTCTGGGCGCTCGAGGAGCCGGATGTTCGGGTCCGTCTCCATAAGGTGGAGGCGCTTCTCAACGAGTGCTCGGTAGTCTTCCGGCCACTCGGTTGGTAGATCGGCTGCCGGAACTGACCGATGTCTTTCGAACCACGCCGACTCTTCGTCGCCATTCGCCATGAGCCTCGCCAACCGGATCTCAAAGGCGCGCTGCCCAAGCGGTATTGAATCCATATCCGTGTCGTTATACGTAAGAGGCTCTTCTAGGAGTCCGTACAACCCGTATGCCTGCCAGTCGAGTTCTTCCTGTTCGAAGACAAGGCGCTCCCGCAGATCGATCCACTCTTCATGCGCTGAATCTAATGTATCGGTAAGAGATCCTCGATCATTACGGCTGCACCATTCGGAAACTGACGTTCCTGGTTCGACCTTATCGAGTGCCTGCGCGAGTGCGTCAACAACCCTTCCCCTAGTTGCCGGAAGGGCGGGTGGGAGTGGAAACTCTTCAAGTTTTGCCGCGGTAAATTCGAAACGCCATCCCCAAGGTTCTGTCTGATCTCCGCCTTTGTTGTGGCTGACCTGTTTTAGCCAGAAACAAGCCACGGAGCTGTTAAGGATGCAGAGCAGCCCGTAGTAGTCTTCTTCCGTCGCATCATTTGGTAATTGGACGAACGAAGCGTGACGATTGAATAGCATTGCACCTCGGTCGAGGCTGAAATGAACTCCCGTAGCAATACTGGGATAAGTGATCGCCCACCGACCAATCCGATCAAGGGCAATCTGATGCCACTCCCACCACGTGCGCCCTTCTTGTCGGTATGTTTGCTTTGAAAATGTTTTTCGATTCCAAGTTGCGGCACGGACTGGCCACAACCAGTGTTCCAACCCCGGAGTATCGCGAATTCGCATGAGCTTGCCATCGCGGTAGGGGAAGATTGCAGCTGAACCTGTACGGATATGAAAATCCCGAACATCATCTCCCGTGACGAAGTCGCGAATTACATCATCTTCGACACCGCGACGTTTCAACGCCGGACGCTGCGCCAGGAAAGCCCCATCAGCATTGGTCTGCCCGGTATATCCCATTGTGAGTACGACCTCGGACATTGTGTGGGTAGAGAGGATTTCGATTTGGGAGCGCAAGGCCGATGCCACGGGGCTGGCAATCGCCCAAGGATGTCGACTAAGTACCTCGCGCTTGAGGTCGCGAACACTCGTATACGTTCCGTCGTGTCCAGGGTCGTCGACGTGCTTGACGATCTCTGACCAGACAAGTCCCGTCGAGGGATCTCGAGGGTGGCCCGGCTCTCCGCGCACACCGAGCACCACCCGGACACGCTCGGTGACCGGGCGCCGGCGGCGGCCGACGATGATAACTGTCGGTGTGCCGTGTCCAGGGATGTATGCACCCGCAGTGTCGGCTACGAGCAGGAGATCGACAGGGTTTCCCAAATGATAACCTGCAAAGAAATCCTCAATTAATCTCTTTCCAAACTCCTGTCGCATGAACCCATTGGAAGTGATTTGCCCAACGAAACCAGCCCCTCTTCCTGTTTCCCCGCGAATAGCTAGTCGGAAGAAAAGCTCCATGAACGGAATTGAAAGCTGGAATTCACGGTGCGCGGAGGAGTATGCGCGGCGGTACATCTCTTTTAGGCTTGGATCCTTGGGCTGGATGTACGGCGGGTTCCCGACGACGACGTGGTAACGGCCGGTCTGCAGGATGTCCGTGTATTCGTTAAGATCCTCTGTCTCGTAGATATACGTATTCTCGGCGAAGAGGGTCTTGGCGCCGCCCTGCTCGCCCAGGAGGGAATCGCCGATGGCTAGGTGAAAACCGGGCTGCTGCACCCCGACCAGAGATTTTTCCCCGGCGGCGAGGAGTCCGGCGACGGTGAGACGGAACCGGGCGATAGCCACGGCGAAGGGGTTCAGGTCCACGCCGTGGATGGAGTCCATGGCCTTACGGACCCGCTGCTTGGGATCCATCCCGGGAGCCTCATTGGTCCATTCCCGGTTGAGGCGTTCAAAGGCGCCGAGGAGGAAGTGCCCGGACCCGCAGGTCGGGTCGATGAGCTTCAGCCCGTCGATACCAAACTCGTTGACGGCCGGGGTCAGGGTGCGGTCTAGGATGAATTCCTCTACGAACACCGGGGTCTGCAGCAGGGCATAGGTTTTCTTGGCGTGCTCGGACAGGTCCTGGTAAAGGTCACCCAGGAAACGGGTGTCCAGGTCCGGGTCGGTGAAGTCGTGCACCAGGTTCCCGCCGGCGTCGGTGCGGCGCCAGAAGTCCAGCAGGCCCTTGGCGGCTTCGGCGCTGATCTCCGCCGTCCAGACCGGGTTGTGTTCGGGATCGACCAGCGCCGCTCCGGCGGGCTGGGCGGCGAGCACGCGGAAGGCCTGCTGCAGCCAGTCCCGGTCATGATGGCTGGTGTTGGTGCGGAAATACGCTGTCTGGTTCTCCCGGGCACGCACCGTCCGGGTACCGGGTCCGGCGATCCAGCCCACCGGGACCGGGACCCCGTCCAGGGTGGCACCGGTCAGCAGGTCATTGTCTTCACAGAACCGGATAAAGGTGGTGGCTACAATCCAGGCCACCGCGGCCTGGTCGACCTCGTTGTCCCGCCACGCCGTCCAGGACAAACCCGTGCGCTCCCGCCGCAGGGCTTCCGCGTGCTGTTTCTGCAGGGAGGCGCCCCATGGGGTGGTCGCGTCGTCGGCCCGTTCCTTCAGATCGGTTTGCAGGACCTTCAGCTGGGACTTCAGATCCGGCAGGAGGGTCGAGGACGTGATCATGCAAAATCTCCGGTCAAAAAAGTATGGTCAAAGGTGGAAGAGTCGGTGCCTTCGGGACGTGTCAGCTCGCGGGGAAGATCGATCCAGCCGCTCGGACCCAGTGGCACGGACCGGCCCTCCAAGAGAGGCGCACGGGCATCTCCGGGTTTGGCAACCAAGAGCCAGCGGGCCGCCGGGCGTTTACTGCCGGTGTCGAGCAGAGACGCCAGCAGCGGAGCCATTTCATACCGCATCAGCGGTCCGACATTCGTCAGCAATAGAGGTTTGGCGGACGCGATCAGGTCGGTCCAAAGTGGCTCAACGGCTCCCTGAACGACTTGCACGAGGGACTTCCATTCCTTGCTTTCCCGGTCCAACGCATCGTAACCGAGCAAGCCGGTCCAAATGCCGCCGGCATTCTCTATTCTCGCTTTGCCCGCACGGACCACGAGGTCGGCGACGTCGACAACCTCCACGCCGTAACGGGAAGCCAACGCCTCCGCGGCAGCGACATACCGCTTGGGTGCCACGGTGAGGGTCAGTGCTGCATTTCTGCCCAGTGAGTCCTGCAACTTTCGGATGACGTCAGCGGCAGGCGTTGGCGTGAACTGAGTGGACGTTCCCGTCCCGGTGCCGGACAGAACGGTGCTCTTGGGGGCATACACTCCGTCCCGGTTAACCAGGTCGGGATATAGCTCTCCCATCAGGGAGTCGAGCTTGTCTGAACTCGGAAGCGACTCGGTCCGGTGCGGGAACCGAGCAGCCAGGGTGCGCCGTACCGCCATCTGGCTGATGGAGCGTCCGGGTTTACCCCGCATGGCGTGTTCGAGTGCCTGTTTAATCGGCAAGTTGCGTGGGTACAGTTCCTGGAATCCGGATACGGCCGCTGTTTGGCTGGCGGCCGCGGCCAACCGCAGCAGACGGGTATCGCTTACGTGCCATTGGCCCGCACCACCGAGCTCCTCGACAACACTGCGAAGTTCATGGATTGCCGTGCTGGCTGCTACGACGCCGGCTGCGACTAGTTCATCGGCTTTATTTCCCAGCTCTCCGGCGAAATCTGTGAGGAGGTCAGCAGATGGGAAGACGTCGTCCCCCTGGGTCTCCGTCTGGTCACTGAGCGCAAGCAGAGCCGCCTTGCCGCCGGCACGGCGACGCAGAACAAAGTTTGGCTGACTGTCTCGCGCGTCGAATTCAACAACGGCCCGCACCAGGGCCAGTCCGTGAGCCAAACGCTCAGGGCCGTCAAGGGTGGAACCACGGAGGGTCAGGAGCGCACTCGCCGCTTCCACCACTGTCATGACCCGCCCTGCATCAACGAGGATCTTGATCAGCTCTCCGCACGCAGCCACGAACGGCTGATTCTTCGACCAGGTCGAGGCGGCGTCGTCGAGCATCGTCGTGACGCGTTCCCTGGTGGTCTGGAAGCTGGAGGTTACGTCGGCCACCGTGGGCCATGGTTCAGCCTCTGACAGGCCCAGGAGCCCTTTGGCCAGCGGTTTGTCTCCTGCGGGAAGCATTTCCAGCAGGTCGCCAACTACCCGGTCCACGCCGAGTGTTACCTCGGTTCCTTGAGCGGTTTCCGCCGGGCGGAGGGCTTTTCGCCACTGAGCGATGCGGGCTTGAATTTCCTTGCGATAAGTCTCGCCCAAGCCCCGGATGCCGTTGATCTTGACCGGATGAACACCGAGAACATCCCCAACAGTAACTATGCCGTTGAGGCGGCGCAGCGCCGACAGAGCATGCGCCGATAGGCCTGACTGCTCCAGTGGTGTCTCGAGCGTTACGTTAGCGGCAAGCTCATCATCTTTCTGTTTTGCCTCGACATCCAAGGCGAGGGATGCGAAAACTTCGGTCCAAGCGACCAGCAGGTCCTCAACGTTGCCAAACCGCTCCTTGAGATCCGGCGAGAGGGCCTTCGTGAACAGCTCGGTGAGCTGAGCGCTCACGGCGGGATCGAACGACGTCGGCTCAATCACCGGCCGGTCAGAAGGGTGCGCCGGTGCGCTGGCTCCGTTGGGCCACCAGGGCAGCACGCCGGTAGCCATCTCGAACAGGGTCGCCGAGACGGACCACAGTTCGGCAGCGCGGTCGTAACGCGCACGCCGCCCTGTGCCGAGGAAGGGATCCAGGTAGCCAGGTGTTCCGGAAGAAATGTTCTCCAGCGGTTCACGCGCCAGGGAGAAGTCGAACAGCGTGAGGTGAGGCTTCCGAGAACCCGGATCGGGAGCGATGCCCAGGTTCGCAGGCTTGATGTCCCGGTGGAAAATGCCCTTGGCGTCCACGAGATACGCCATGGCCTCCAACAGGTCAGTACCCCAGCGCTGCAGCTGCTCCAGGGTTGATTGGCCTTCCTTGACCAGGCGGGTAGCGAGCGTCTCTTTGCCCGCATCCGACATCAGCAGAGCAGTGCGGCCGCCCAGCTCGAGCTTTTCCCGCAGTCTGACGATGCGGGGATGCTCGAGTCCACTGAGCACTTGGGCTTCGACGTCGATTCGCCGCCCGGCAGCGTCATCCCGGGCGACTTTGAGGATGAGTTCCCTGTCATCGCCGGTCGTGTCATCCAGCACCGCCAGGGCAACTCCCGATGATCCTTCGCCGCGGCGGCCTTCGACCAGGAAGCGTTCGCCGATCATGTCGGTGCTCTGGGCATCCAGCGGGTCAGTGATGACGGCCCGGGGGGCCTGATCATCCGGACGGCGGACTTCTTCCCAGGCTAAACGGACCAGGTCCAGTGCATCCTCCACCGAGGCTGGACGCTCGGCCTCATTGACAGCTGTCAGTTCGCCAATAACATCGGCGAGGCTGTCCGGCAGTGCAGCGGTGACGGTCCGCGGATCGAACCGCCCCGCCTGTTGCTGGATCTCCTGCACCTCGGCGATCGTTGTCGCCGGTGCCTTCCCCGTGAGGATCAAGAACGCCATAGTGCCGAACCCGAAGACGTCCAGCGGGGCGCCGGGGACGTCGGTGACGGTGTGGCGTGCCTCAGGTGCGAGCCATACCATGTCTTCGGCACCGGCAATGCCGAGAAGGTCGGTCACTCCACGGCTGATGGTCCACCGCGTCGTCGTGGCTGTGTCGTGGTCCTTCTGCGCGGAATACCAGTCGCGGACTTCGAGCCGCGGACCATCCGCAGACGGACGCACCCATACCCGGTGCGGTGACAAAGCGCGGTGGAAAAGATGCCGATGGTGGGCGAAGCGGAGAATGTCGCCAAGCTGCTCAACCAAGGCAACGCGTTGGTCGAGGGTTAGCGCAGCCCCCTCGTCGGCGAGGAACGCATCGAGCGGACGCTCTTCGGTCTGATATTCGAAAACCAGGGCAGGGCCGTCGTCGGTCACCAGGAACTGCTGGGGTACAGCGATGCCTTCATGGCGGATTCCGAAGGTGAGCTGGTATTCGCGCTGAGCCAGCTGCTCGATGCGTTTGCGTTCGGAGGCTGAAGCCTTTGGCGGTACGTCGTAAAGCCGCAGACGTTGCTTGATTTTGGGAAGGTTCGGGTGGGTGACGACTACGTCCTGCCAGTCGACGCCCTCGGCTACGGGGTCTGAATCGGCAACGGCGTAGTCCCCGACCATCCGTTTCTTCGGGGTAGGAAGGAAATCTGCCTTCTCGCAAAGGTGCCGTACGAGCTGGGCGCGCTGGGGATCGATGTAGTCTCTGGCATTGGGCGGGGGAGTCTTCAGGAACTCGCTCAGGCGTTGCAGCGGCGGGTTGGAGCTGACGTTGTACTTGTCCAGCTTGATGACCCCGGCGCGTCCGGAGGGGTCTACGGCGAAGGTTGAGCCCTGGCCGTGCAGCACAACGAGCGCATTTACCCAAGGAACGGACTGCTCGGTGTAATGACCGGACGCATACGTCTTCAGCAATGACGACAGGCGTTTCGCCTTCCGATCCGTCACGAGGAACGGGTTCGGGTGCGTCTTGCCCGGCCGGTACCAGCGCTGGGAGTTGCCGGTGATGGTTCCGTGCCACCCCTTGAGCTCCACGCAGAACAGCCCCACAGGAGTCAGGAGTAGTACATCGACTTCGGCCGTTCGATTGTTCGTGTCGATGAAGGTGAGGTTGACCCAGGCGGTGGTGCGGCCGTCGTCGGGCAGGACCTCGCGGAAGGCCTCGAGGGCGGCTGCTTCCTCGGGCGTCGCGGCAGGGCCCATCACCTTCCAATGCGGAGAATCGGCCTTCATTGGTGTTTTTGCCCCCATGGCTAACGGTGTCGATGCTGTTGCTGCCGTAGAAGGCCGCTGATCTAGCTTACGCCGGGGAATCAGGATTGTGCTGCGGCGCGCAGACGTACAGGATGTGATGCACCCCGTCAGCGTCGGGTCTCGACCTGTTTCAGAGCTTGTCGATCCAAGTAGGCTCGTCCCGGTTGTCCCAAGCGGACCCTGAGGAGGGAGCCCTTCGGGGTTTGCGATCTTCTATCCGGTTAAGGATGCGTCTAGCCTCGTGCGCGTACACCTCACGAATCGACGCGACCTGTCGGATCACGCAGGATTGCACCAGTTCCTGACGCTCCTTCATGGACATTATGCCGGCCCGCTCAAAGGCTGCCCTAATTGCAGCGACCTGGTCCTCATTGATAAGGGGCTCGGGCTGGACACGCTCTGCTGGTTCTTCGGGTAGGTCAAAAAGGCCTGGTTCATCAAACTGCACGGGCTGGCGTTCCTAAGGTGTCGGGGCAGTTACGATTCTACCTCCCTGGACGCGCTTCTTAAGGGGGAGTGGCACGTTAGTGACCGCTGTCATAGGGGCGTCGCTGATAGTCCTGGACGCGTGTTCATTGGTCATGCCTATTGATGTGGCAATCGACCGGGGCTTGTACAATATGTACGACCGTATTGCGACGATAGCGAGCGAAGATTATAGAGCTACCTGTATCAGGCTTATTGTTGGCAATCTGCTGCAGCCCACCGAAAACGACTGGGACACGGACGGTCAACCGGGTTGAAACTGCGCGAAGAATTCTCCGGTACGAGGACGTTCGAATTGCAAACATGTTCCCACTGCCTACCCAATCAACTGGCGACCTAAAGACACTGGGGACTCATAAAGCGCCATGGTCGATAGCGCGCGAAGAACTGCACTCTGGCATGTCTTTGGCGGACGGACTCTTGCTCGCTTACGGGACGTCAGCCCCTTCAGGGCCAGCGAGGCACCTGTGGCGGGATCAGATTTCGTGGCTGTTTGCTGAGATTGAGCCTTTGGATATCCCTGTTTGGACCGTTAGCGACGAGCCCCGGCATCCGTCACGGTGGCATCGCCATACCTTCCGGGAGCACCCGGGGATGCCTTTTGAAAATGCACTAACTCTAGTTCTGCAGGAAAAGGAAGTGTCCGCTGCTTGCCAGACCTCCGTGGAGAGCTAGCGTTCCACGGAGAATGTGCACTGGCGGACGTATTCAGGCCGAACTGAACAGCTCTCACAGAAGATCTCGCAGCGCACGCGGGTCGTTCCAGGCATATGGGCGATACACGCTGGAACTGTCGCCAATGCGCATGAGGTGATCGGGGCCGTTGAATGAGCTGGCGTGCTCCGATGAGCACAACTGAGGCGCGGGGCTCACTTTTCAGGCCAAGGACTCACTGGGTTGTTTCCGAGGCCGTGTCCGTGTGAATCCATATAGTTCTCGTTATGACAACTCCTTCGATGTATGAGCTGGCCGCCTGGCGCAGCATTCAGCAGTTCAGACTCCGCCCTGTCTCGCGGGCGGTTAGGAAAGCGAGTGATCAAGTGGCCAATGGTGCCGCCGGTCTTAGTCACCGCGCCTCTCAGTTCTTGGAAGAACGCCCCGGCGCACAGGCTGCCGTCTCCCGGGGAAAGGATCTCTTGGGCAAGGGTGTGAGCGTTGCACGATCTGGCGCCCGGAAAACGGCGGACGCGATTCCTGATGGCATGGCCGACTGGTCCGGTGCAGCGCTAAGCTCTGTGACCAAGACCATGGCTCGGGTAGCTCGAGTGGGACTCTCTCCACGTCACGTAGTGCAAAGTCATAGAAAGCGCGGGCATGACGTAGCGGTGCTGTCGGACCTGCGACTCCTAGACCTTGAAGAGATAGACGCAGTCCGTGGCCGCGGCATGAATTTGTACTATCCGCTTGCGGCAGCCATGTCGGGAGCAGGTGCGGGCATTGTGGTTTCCGGAGGGTCGCTGGCGACTGCCGTGTCGGCAGGTGCCGCGGCTGCGCCGTCCGGCGCAGCCATTGCAGGTGCCATGGTAGGTGACGCAGCGGCCGTCCTGGGCATCGCGTCACGCTCAGTTGGCCATGTGTCCCTTCTTTATGGCTACGATCCTGAGGACCCAAGTGAAAAGCTCTTCGTGATGTCAGTTGTCAATGCCGGAACAGCGGTTTCCGCGAGTGCCAAGACCGCTGCTCTTGCAGACATTTCTCGTCTGACCCAGGCGTTGGTACGTGGTAAAGCGTGGGCCATTCTCGATAAATCCGTAGTCACCCAGGTCTATAAGCAGTTTGCCAATGCATTTAGCGTTCGCTTTACCAAGCAGTCGCTGGGCAAGGTCGTTCCTGCCGCAGGAATAGTGATCGGGAGCGGGTTCAACTGGGCCACGTTGGAGGCCATTATCGATACCGCAGATATGGCCTACCGCCGGCGCTTTCTGCTCGAAAAATACCCGCAGTTGAAGGAGGACACCGTTCCGATGGTTCCAGAACAGACGACGGGGGAGGACGGTGTGGACGAGAACATTAGCATCCTCGCCGAGCTGGTGGAGGCGGGCGGCCCGGACCTGCATTAACAGCAGGCAGGAGGTCGACCACTGCCAGTTCGAGGTAGTGCAGACGCCGGCTGGCTAGTCCCGATTTCTACTAGCACCTAGCTCAGTTTGTCTTTCTCGTGGGTGAGGACTTCAACGCGCTACCAGAGTCCTTTCCCATAGGCACGCCTCGAGGGCGTAGATTCAGCGCCGGGGCCTGGCTGCTCTTCGGGATGAGACCGAGCAAATCATCCTGTCGAGCCTGACCCAGCGCCAGCCGGTATGTCGCTAGACCGGAGAGCATCTGCCTGGTCCGTACAACATCCCTGCTCAGGGGATGATCGAGTAACCGACGTTCTATTTTGTTCTCGCCTCGGTGTATCCAATGAGGTGAGAACTCTTTGTAGGCATCTTCAGACTCGGCGACGGCCTGGGACGCAACCCGAAAAACAGCTGCCCAGGGGTCTTGGGTATTGGAGCCGAAAACGGCATCCCCGTGCTGCGTAGTTACATTTTTGCGCACGGCATGGCCGAGATAGCGGTGAACCCGTCCCTCACGCTGCTCAAAATCAACCGGGTTGGACGGGACGTTCCAGTGCATCACTGAGTGCGACCACCAATGAAAGTCGATACCTTCCTGGCCGACCGAAGTTGACACCAATACAAACGGCCAGAAGGGGCTGTTGAATGACCGGCGGACCTCCGGCATGCGGGCTGAATCGCCGTCCTCTGAGCGGGAGTTGCTGTAGCGGACTGCGAAGCGGACCCCCATTCGAAGGTCCTCGTGTGAGCCATCCGGATATTTCGCCTGCATGGGTGCGGGACGAAGAGTGAGGGCGCCCCGGATGTCGTTCGCCAGCAGCATGAGCTGTTCCCTGGTCAGTTCACCCGGGGGCTGCTGACTCCGCAGCTGGAACACATACTCATCCAGTACGGACTGCAGGTTTCCTGCCTCGCAGTACCTCAGCACCCTCTGCCAGGGTTCGCCCTCCGGGAACAGTCTGACCAGGAGTTCAGCGACATCAAGCCGGTTGAACAGGGAACGGAGGCCGGAAACACCGATTAGGGCGGCTTGATAGACATCGCCCTGGTCCATTCCTTCCGGAGCTATCCGCAGCAGGGAGCGGTACACGCAGTTGGCAGGTGAATTCGCTGCCAGATCAGCAATCTCAGCATCCCATCCAAGGAACCCTCCAGCCGCCACCTCAAGCATCCGGTCAACATGCTGGAGGTAGGCAGTGTCCTCCCGTCCGCCGTCGTCGTTCCTAGTGGACTCAAGAGCGTCCTCTGAGCCCGAGCGCCGTACGATGTCCTCGGCTGTCTCTCGAAACTTCTTCGACACAGCGTCCTTTTTGTCCCATGTCTTAGGGAAGCCACCCGGAACGCTGAAATAAGATGCCCAGGATCCTAGCCGCCCGGCATCGCCCTCCGGCGCTCCCGAGATTAGCTGAGCTGCCGCGGCAGTGCGTTCCCTGAGCTCCGTACCTGTCACGCGGCGGCTGGCTGACCTTGCAGCCGACAAGGGATCACCGGCAGCGCTGAGACCAACGTGGGGGACGAACAACGCCAGCGTCGACATACGCTGCGGCTCCCCGTCTTTGACGTCATAGCGGAACCTGCCGCGGAACTTCCGCCGGGCCTCGGGAGAGTTTTCTCCGTGATCGGACCCCTGGAGTATTTCCCGCTCCGCCTCATAGGAAAGGAGAGTGCTAATCGCTGTGGGGGCAGCATTCCATGACGTAAATATCAGCTGTTTCGTCACGGAGGACTGCCCGGTAAAGGGACCCTTCGGTTCCAGATAGGGTAGCGACGGCGGAATCCACAGCAGCTTCCACCATTCCTGGCCGACAGTGTGGTCACGAATGGCACGGAACTTCGCACTGTCGGTCTCCAGCGGTTCGTAGCGGTGGTATTTGTCCGGATCGATGGTGGCCAGATTGGTAAGCAGTGGCTGCAGAGCTACACCGTTCTGGGCAGTCGATCGACCGATTTTGTAGCCGCTTAGGAAGTGAGCGAAGCAAGGAATGGATTTCCAGTACTCCAGCACGTTGCCCGAACCGGTTGCCCGTGAGACCTCGGACAGGGACCGATAGCTTGCGAGGTCCCCGGGCTTCACCTCGGTTGGCGCCATATCGATGACCTTGAGCATGTCGTCCATGCCGAGCTGGGGCCGCTCGGTCCGGGACATAAACCGGAGCAGCGAGCGTTCTATCCGGTCAGTCACGTTCTCATCAACGGATTGACCGGTGAGCTGCCGGCGTCGTGTTTCGAAATCGGCTCTCAGCCTGCTCAAGTAGCCTTCCTCGCCGCGGCTGAGGAAGTCCAGAAGTTGAAGGAAATCCGAGGAATGGTCGTCCCCGTCGATATCAGCGGCGGCGGTGTGAGCCTTGTAGGGAGTCGCGGAGAGCAGCAGCAGCTTCGCGCCGTCGTACTCCAGGAATTGCCGGGCTAATTCATTGGCCTCATCAATCTGGTCGTCGTCCGCGGGCGGTCGCAGCAGATCGCGGAAGCGCTGGAACTCGTCCAGAATGATCAGATCCGGTTCCAGACAGTTCAGGCCTGCCTGCGCCAAGTCGGATCGCAAACCGCCGATGATGCTGTTCATGGATTTGCGTTGAACGTCCCAGTCAGCTGCCTCGTTCAACAGCTCACGCTTGAACGCCGGCAGATTTCCGCTGGCCGATGCCAGAGTCAGAAACTCGTCCGCGATCTGGGGCATGAACCCGTCGGGGTTCTTGGTCTTAATGCGGCCGAGCTGCCATTCAAACGAGCCGGTTCCGGCAGTAGCGCGCAGAAGTTCGACTGCATGTGTCCGGTTGTGGGGAGTGATGACGTTGAGCTGTTCCAGTAGCGTGAAGAGCACAGCCCGTTCCGGCGCCTGCCCCGTGGCATGAGTGACTTTGAATGAGGTGCCCGGAGTCAGCGAGATGAAATTGACCCTCTTGTTCATGCCCTTGGCAGGTTCACCCTGCAGCAAATCCAGCTGGCTGGGGAGTATGGTCAGCCGTCCGGATTCGATGATGTCCTGCTGGCCGGTGACGTTCAGGCGAGCCAGATTCTGTTTGGCCAGATCGGAATTGGAACAGACATAGACGACGTCGATTCGATCCACGCCTGAGTCGGTCCGGTCCAGTTCAGCGATGGCTTTGGCGATGACGCCGCGGGCAACCATGCTTTTCCCGAGCCCTGTTTCGTCGGCGACGAGAAAGCGGTCTGCCGGCTGGGTGTCTTGGTAGAGCCGGTGGAAAACGTGGTCTACGGTGCGCCGCTGGAATCCCCGCAGGCTGTTCAGCGCCGGTTGCGGGTCAAAGACCATGGGACGTTTCCTTCACTTGCAGAGCATCTGTTGCGGCGGACCAGAGGGCTTGGAGCTGCAGGACCTCTTCGCTGCCCCCATTCAGCTGCACCAGGCGTTTAATCACCGGCTCCAGATCGCTGAACACGTCCGGGGCGTTGGGATTCTCCAGTGCGGTGATCAGGGCTTCGTACAGTCCGGCTGATGACCCCGCCTCATATCCTGAACGGAAATGCCACGAAAAGCCGGCAAGGCCTGAACCGGGTGGAGCGTCTTCCGGTGACAGAAACAGAAGCAGGAACTGCCGCAGCTTGTCCGGGTGGTCCAGTTGCCGGGCAATGACCTCGTCGAGACGGCCCGCCGGATCGGTGCGCAGCACACCCTGCACAACGGCCGTCGCGCTCAGCCCGGATTCCTTGTCGGTCAGACCCAGTACTAGATAGGGGGTCACATCTGCCAGCGGCACCTGCCGAGAAACCAAACTCGCGGCCGGGCGTTCGGAAGCCCCCAGGACCTCGAAGACCGGTGTGCGAAGCGTCACCAACCGGACGGTGGCGCTGAACTGCGGCGGAGGGGTCCAATGATGCTCCAAGCTGACCGCATACCGTCCGGATGAGTCAGGTCCCTGCTCCTTGACTGCATCAAGAACGAAGCTTCCAGCCGCCGCCTTCTGGAGCTCCGTCTCGAGCTGGAAACGAGTCTTGTCTTCGTTGCTGGGCTGTTTGCCGCCGTCGCCCGCATAATCCGTGAATGGAACGTCTTTGAGGCTGTTTAGGATTTCATCCACGCCGATTCTGGATTTGAGTCCCTTCATCTCGACTAGGAACTCCACATTTGTGTTGAACCCGGCGTCGGTGGCATTGCTGGAGCCGAGAAGAACATGGGTCTGGAAACCGTAGTCACAGAAGTAAGCCTTGGCATGCAGGCCGGTGAGTTCACCCGGTGAGTTGGGAACCCCGTCGTCGCCTGTTTCAGGGGTGACTGTGTCGTCGAAGGAGCGGAAGCAGAGGCGCTTGTTCGAAATCACGGTTGAGGGGAGCAGATCCAACTGGTCGGCACGAGAAAACACGTGGGTTTGGTCGGTGCGGACGTCGATAAGGCGCCGGAGCAGCTTTTCATCCAGAAAAGGGGAGATAACAAGCTTCTTGTAACCGATGGTTTTCGCCGCCCCCGGGTCGGGATTCAGGCCCGTGGCGGTCTGCGGGTTGCGCAGGTAACTGACCAGGGACGAAGGCTCCGGCTCGGACTGAACACCGAGTGGACGGAACGATAGCGAGGAAATGTGCTCCGGCAACTCCCACTCAACCGTGGTGATTCGCTCAGCGAGGTCATTGATGCGGTTGACCCGTGTTTGATCCAGCGGCACGGAGGCCATGGGACTCAGCCCTGTGAGGAACTGCGACAGGGGAGTGTTGCCAGGCTGCGCAGATACCGAGGGCGCACCATCGAGCCGGACCAGGAGATCCCAGCTGGTGTCCGGGGTGAGGTTGCGGCTGCTGCACAGGAACCGGTAGCGGCGTTCGCCGTTGTCGTCGTTTTCAAACTCCAGTACCCAGACCTTCGGGTGGAAGAGGCCACCCCGTCTGGCGCTGACCTGGTGAATCATTGGCTCGAGCAGCGCCAGCAAGTCCGATGCATCCTGTGGAACCCGGATATTCCCGGCCTGACAGAAGATGTCCACACGGTCGGATACCTTTCGGAGCGCGGTAAGCACCGCGACCGAATTAGTGAACTGCTCCCCGGACCCGGACACAAAACTCAGTGGGACGGCCAGCGCACTGGCCATGTCCAGAGTGAAGGTGGTGCCCACGGCATGAACCAACCGGAACCCGGCCGGCGGACGCAGCTGCTGAGTCAGGGCCTGCCTGTTCCCGGCATCAAGCATGTGGAAGTTCCTGTCCGCGGGCCAGCCCGTCGTGAATGTCGCGGATGGTCCGCCGGACCTGAGTCCAGCGGAATGTGAGGGCCGAGACTCGCTCCGTCGGGGCCCAGGCACGGAGGCGCTGCTCGTTGCGGAAGCGAGAGTTGGCTTTCTTCATGAGCCGCTCTCGGTCTTCAACGGCCCGGCGGAGGGCGAGGTTGTCCGCCATGTGCGTCGAAAAGTCCTGAGAAGCTGCGGCGATAGTGCGGGCGAAGTCGAGGGTGCTCAAGCGGATAGCGGGGTTGACGGCCTGCACTCTCTCCAGGAAGGAGGCGGTGTCCCAGCTTTCGAGCAGGTACCTCTTCGCACTCCGTTCCATTTCCCAGGACTGCAGCAGCTCGTTGGTCTTCTCCGTCGAGCTGCCGTCGGGAAAAGTCCTGGCAGCAAGTTCGGCCAGCAAATGCTGGTAGAGGATGTTGGCACCGTTGTGCACAAACGAAAAAAGTTCAGCGTCGCGAAGCCATTGGGCAGTGTGAGCGTCGGCAGTTCGGGCGGCCGGTTCCTCCCATGGACCATAGGTGTTGTCCGCGAGCGGAACCGGGGACATCACCAGATGTGCCAGCAGTGTCCCCCGACAGGAAGCGAGCAGGCGTTCCTGGAGCCATGATGCTTCGGCATGAGTGAGCGCTAGGCCGTGCTCTTCTGTACTGGGAAAGCCTTCGGGCGGCTTGGGCAGGGACTGGTCCCAGATCACCGTTGATTCGCTGCCGTTGGAGCTTTCCGAGCTGCGCCGGGCTGCGCACATGGCCTCGGCGACTCCTGCCCGGTCGATATCCGGGTGCACAATCTCATACCGGCGAAGTGCGGACCAGTAGGCCGCTGACGGAAGCTGGCGGACCTTATTGCCGGCCGAGCTGCCAATGAACCCGGTGGTGGAGATTTCGCCAAGCCTGTCGATCAGTGCGCGTTCGGATTTCTCTGCCCGCGATTTCAGGGCATCCGGTTGGGTTGTTCCCGCCGCGGCGGTCAGATAAGCCCAGGGAACTAGCAGAAGGTAGCGGGCGCCGGCATGCAGGACGGAAGTACCGGGGAAAAGGGTGTTGCTGATGACATCCCGAATCTGCCCGATGCCCAGATCATCGATGGTTTCCGGCGTGGAAAAGAGTTTTACCAACTCCCGCATGCGGTTGTTTTCGTCAGTGTTGGCATCAAGCCAAGAGATAAGGGAAGTCATTGTTTGATCGAAGGAGCGCTTTCGGAATTGCAGCAGGCTTTGTGGCAGCAGTAACAGGCTACCTTTATGGCGCTGCAAACCGGGGTACCTGCTGAATCTTCAGCTGTTGCTAGGACTTTCACCGGCGGTCTGCACAGGCACATCCACGCAGGAACACTGCATGGGTTGTGCATCCGCGTATCTGCAGCAGGGGGAGTTCATGCAGAGGTATATTCTGTCTGGGGGCGCCAGGGGAGGCGCCGATTTGGCGTAGGGAAGTGGCATGGCGTTATCCAACCGGGAGTTCGTCGGGAGAACCCTGGAAATCCTGTCCAGAGGGCTGAAACCATACATCGATCGGGCGATGGCAGAGGTTTCGCCGGGAGTCGACTGGCCCTCCCTCCTCTCCCGCAAGGACGAGCTGGCCGGCCGTGGCACCAAGACGTACAAAGCCAACGATGTTCAGACCCAGCTCCGCGTCCTGACCGAGCGTCTGGGAACGCTGGGCTACCCGTTCGCCCTGCCGCGGGAAGCCGTGGCCTATGCCTCGGAGCTGCGCCAGGTGCGCAACAGCTGGGCCCACAACGAGACCTTTTCCGACGACGACGTGGTCCGTGCGATCGATACGTCCCTGCGGCTGATGCGCTGGATGCGTCTGGACAAGCCGGCCGCTGAAGCAGAGCAGCTGCTTAAAGACTTCCGGGCTGCCGGCACAGCCGCCCCCGCCCCGGAAACCTCGCCTCAGGGGCCTGCCGCGCCCCAGCCAAGGCCGCTGGATCCAGGCGCGAAGACAGCTCCTCGGCCCATGGAGAAGGAAACCGCAACACCGCAGCCGGCTCCGAAGCCTCAAGTGCAGCAGGGCATCACCATCACCCTCGAGACCGCCTCCGAGGTCAGCTACGCCATGTCCTACAACGGCGGGCAGGTCATCAACCGGCTCGTGGTGGCGAACTCCGGCCCGGAGATTCGCGGTGCGGTGCTGCAGCTAAGCCTCAGTGCCGAAATCGGTGTCGTTTCCCGAACAAGTGAGCATTATCTGGACATTCCTGCGGGCGGTTCCACTGTTCTCTCCAGCCCGAATCTGCAGGGCGATCCTGCTGCCATGCTGCAGCTCGAGGATCGGCAGCAGGGCACAGTTCGTGCTGAACTTCTGGTGGAGAACAATGTGGTCGCGTCCGCCAGCTGCGACGTCGAACTGTTGGGAGCGCAGCATTGGAAGCTGCGTCGCGGACTGCTGGCGCTGGAATCCCTTGCAGCCTTCGTCCAGCCCAACCACCCGGAAATCGCGAAGCTGTGTTCCGAGGCATCTGACCTTTTGAAGGCAGAGAGCGGCAGCGGCGCTATGAATGGCTACCAGTCCGGACCGGAACGCGCCGACGAGATCGCCTGGGCCATCTTCCGGGCAGCCATGAACCGGGGCATCCGGTACAGCGAGCCGGCAGCAGCATGGGGCCAGCACGCCCAAAGGATCCGCACCCCTGAGCAGGTGCTCAACGGTCAGTTTGGCACCTGCATGGACACCACGGTGATCCTGGCGGCGGCGTTGGAGTTCGCTGGCCTGCAGGCGAACCTGTGGCTGATGGAAGGGCACATTTTCCTCGGCTACTGGCGCGATGAGCGCAACTTCCAGACGCCCGCGCTGGAGGAGGCGGCCTATCTGGTCAATGAAGTGGACCTGGGCAATATCCGCCTCATCGAATCGACTCTGGTGACGGAAGAGGGAGAATCTCTCCGCCCGCAGGACGTGCACGACGCCGCGTACAAGCGCTATCTGACCGGGGACATGGACAGTGTCCGCGGGGTCGTGGATATCTTCGGCGCCCGCAGCGCCGGGATCCGGCCCATCCCGGCCCGTCTCGCCACCGCCGGCGGAAAAGTCGAGGTCTACGAGTACACGCCTCCCCGCCCGGAAATGCCGGCCGTGCCCCAGGGCAGTGGGCGGGGAACGCAGAGCCGGACCGATGCCAAACAGCTTCCTCCGCGTATCAGCCAGTGGAAGAACGCGCTGCTCGACCTTAGCCTGCGGAACCGTCTCATCAATTTCACCAAGACGGCACGCTTTCCCCTGGCGGTACCGGACAGCTGGATCGGCCAGTTCGAGGACCTGATCAGCGCTGGAAAACCGATCCGGCTGGAGGCCTCCGACTACGTTGCCGCCATACAGCGCGAACGCGGCATCCGCTACGGCCGAGACCTGCCGCAGGAACAGCTCGCGGACATGCTGGTCAAGCGTCACGCCGTCTATGCTGACGTCACGGAAGCCGGCTACCAGACGCGGATGCGGAGCCTCGCGTACAAGGCACGGACCCTGGTTGAGGAAACCGGCGCGAACAATCTGTATCTGGCGCTGGGGTCGCTGGTCTGGAGCCTGGATGGGAAGGAGCTCCGGTCCCCTCTGGTCTTGGTGCCGGTGAAGCTGCGTCCGACGTCGAAACAGGGCCCCTATGAGGTCTTCCTGGACGAAACAGGCGGATCGACACCCAATTACTGCCTGCTCGAGAAGCTCCGCATGGAACATGGGATGGAGATTCCCGGCCTCGCTGAACCTGAGGAAGACAACGCGGGCATCGATTTGGACGCAGCGCTGGGTGCGGTGAGGTCCGCCGTCCAGGCCAAGGGACTGCCGTTCAGGGTGGAACCCACCGTGGACCTCTCGATCCTGCAATTCGCCAAATTCCGTCTCTGGAAGGATCTCGACGAGCATTGGGAGGAGCTGTCCAAGAACCCGCTGGTCAGCCATCTGGTCAATACGCCTACGGATCCTTTTGCTGATCCTGTCACCACCGAAACGGGACAGGACCTCGACGAACTTGCGGCACGGGTGCCCATCCCGGCCGACTCATCCCAGCTCCAGGCCATCTCCGAAGCGGTGGCCGGAAAGACCTTCGTTCTGGAAGGCCCTCCCGGAACCGGCAAATCCCAGACGATCACCAACCTTCTGACACGCGCCGTCGCCGACGGAAAACGGGTCCTCTTCGTGGCGGAAAAACGGGCGGCACTGGAGGTTGTCCAAAAGCGGCTTGACGACGTCGGCATGGGCGTTTTCGCGCTGGACCTCCACGACAAGGGGAGCAAGCCAGCAGCGGTGCGGGAACAAATCAAGCGTGCCCTCGATCATCGCGCTGACCCGGACCACCAGGGCCTGGATGCTGCGCTGAGTGAGCTGAACAAGGCGCGGCGCGGACTCGTCCGGTATGCAGCACGGCTCCATGACGAAAACAACGCCGAACTCTCCCTATACAGTGCCCGTACCAAGGAGCTCGCAGTCGGGGATGAAACCGAGCCGCTTGTGGTGCCTGAATCCTTTGTGGAGAAGACCAGCATCGAGCAGTTGCAACATCTGCGCAGCCTGCTGGCTGAACTCCCGGATGTGGCTGATCCCGCCGCTCCGGGGAACCGCACGCCGTGGGGGTTCATCCACCGTCCCCTGTCTGCCGCGAAGGTGGACGCGGTCAAGGACGCAGTGCGGAGGCTGCAGGCAGCCCTGGACCGGAGCATGGCGGATCCTGAATTCGCCCACGTCGTGGAATCGGCCCATACCGTAGCGGACCTGACCAAGCTCCGGGAGGTGTTGGCTGCCGGAGCCCTGGATCTGGACCTGTTGGATGAAGTGGCGTCGCCGCGCTGGGCCACCTCCATCGAAGCACTGGGCAGTCAGGTCACTGCCTTCATCGGAGCGGCCCATCCGGGGCTGGACAAGGTTGTGCCCGAAGCTGTCGATCTGCCTGTGGCGGATCTTCACGCGCAAGCCGTTGCAGCGGCGGAATCCGGCTTCTTCGGACGGAAGAAGCGCCTGATCGCCGTCCGTGACCAGTTGGCGGAGTACATTCGGCCGGGTGCTGTGGTGAAACCCAAGGAGGTTCCAGCACTCACCGAGGCGCTGCTGACCGTTCAGAGCGCAGTCCGGGGCCTGACCGGTAAAGTGACTGCGGTGCCGGGTATGCAGCTGCCGGAGTCATGGAACCCGTTGACGGACGCCGGCCTGGAGCTACTCAACCACTCGGTGGACTGGCTGCGCTGGGCATCGGACCTTGTCAAGGTCACCGGCGAAGCAGGTGACCAGCCGTTCCTGCAGGCGCTGCGCAGCTATCTCCGCAAGACAGAGCAGGTTCCTGAGAACGTGGCCAAAACCGCGGCCGATCTTGCCGAGGCGGCCGCCGATCTGTTCGATGCTGCCGGGGTAGGTTCCAAGGATCTCGAAACGTGGCTGGCCGGCAGCACCCTTGTGGAACGCTGGAACCAGACCAGCCGGGGCCGCGACGTCGAACGTCCAGGCCTGCCCTCGCTGGAACGGTGGATGGAATTCCTCAGCGCGCTCGAACCGCTGAAGAACTCCGGGCTGCGCGAGGCCCGGAAGCAGCTGATGTCCGGATCGATTTCAGCCGACGACGCCGTCAGCGCCTTTGAGCGCGGACTCGCCCTCACAGCGCAAAGCGAGCGTGCGTCTGCCACGGGCCTGGACCGGTTCCAGGCAGGCAAACACGAGAATATGATCGACCGCTTCATTACCCGTTCCGCCGTGGTCCGCGAGCAGCTGAAGGTCGCCGTGCCGGCTGAAGTGCTGGCACGGCGCGACTTCAACCCGCAGTCCGGAGCCGGCCAGATGGGCAAGCTGCAGCGCCAGTTGAACTCCAAGCGCGGGTTGAAGGTCCGTCCCCTGATGGAGGAATTCGGTGAGCTGATCACACGCATCACCCCCTGCGTCCTGGTCAGCCCAGATTCCGTGGCCCGTTTCTTCCCTGCACGGTCTGGCTTGTTCGATCTGGTGGTCTTTGACGAAGCATCCCAGATCCGGGTGGCCGACGCCGTCGGCGCCATGGGACGGGGGAGTTCCGTCGTCGTCGTCGGCGACAGCAAACAGATGCCGCCCACTTCTTTCGCCGAAACCAGCCTGGACCGGGACGACGAGGAGGAGGACGCCGCGGAGACCGTAGCGGACGAGGAATCCATCCTCTCCGAATGCGTGTCGGCGCGGGTGCCCCGTCAGTGGTTGACCTGGCACTACCGCAGCCAGGACGAATCCCTCATCGCTTTCAGCAACCAGCAGTACTACGACAGCAAGCTCTCGTCCTTCCCTGCACCTGTACACGGGAATGCCAGCTCGGAAGTGAACGGGTACGGCGTCAACTTCGTCCGCGTGGCCGGTGGACACTTCAACCGGACGGGCAAGGGCAAACTGCTCCGCACCAACCCGGTGGAGGCAGAGGCCGTGGTTGCGGAGATACGACGCCGTTTCCACGCCTCGCCGCAGGTGTACCCGTCCGTGGGCGTGGTGACCTTCAACCTGCAGCAGCGCGCCTACATTGAGTCGCTGCTGCGCGACTCAGACGATCCCCGGATCGCCGAAGCTCTGGACGCCCCGGACGGCCTCTTTGTGAAGAATCTGGAAAACGTCCAGGGTGATGAACGGGACACCATCCTGTTCTCCACCGGCTTCTCGAAGAACGAGAAGGGTTACCTGCCGTTGAACTTCGGTCCGCTGAACCGCAGCGGCGGTGAGCGGCGGCTGAACGTGGCGGTGACACGTGCTCGCCGGCAGGTCATCGTCTTCTCCAGCTTCGATCCCTCTGACCTGCGGGCTGAGGAGACCTCATCCCTGGGTATCAAACACCTGCGCAATTATCTGGATCTGGCAGCAGGTGGCACAGATGCCCTCCCTGCCGACGGCCGGCGCAGGCCTGCCCCGGACCGTCACCGGGAACAAATCGCTGAGGCGCTGCGTGAGCGCGGTCTGGTGGTTTCCACTGACGTTGGGCTTTCGGACTTCAAGGTGGACCTCAGCGTGGCCCTGCCTGAGGAGCCAGAACGCCCGTTGATGGCGATCCTGCTGGACTCTCCGGTGTGGGCCTCCCGCGGAACCGTAGGGGACCGCGACGGGCTGCCCAACGACGTCCTCTCCCGTATGCTCCGCTGGCCATCTGTCCAACGGGTCTGGCTGCCGGAATGGCTGTCGGACTCGGCAGCTGTGCTGGACAGGCTGGAGAAGGAAATCCGGCGGGAGGACCTGCTCGCTGAGCCGGAGGTCGAGGCAGCGGAACCCGCCAAGCCGGTTCGCGCGGCAGCTGCGGTCCAACCCGCCTTGGTGAAGGCGGCGCCGGCGCCCACGCCAGCCCCCGCTCCGGTTTCGAACAGCCTGCCGTACGTTCCGTGGTCCTACCGGGGCGCAGGTGGCATCGAATATCTGGACCAGCTCAGCTCGTCGCGCCGCGCCCGCGATGCGGTGCGTTCAGTGCTCGAGGCGGTCATTGACGCCGAAGGGCCCGTCCACACAGTGCGGCTGGCGAAGCTGGTCTGTGCCGAGTTCGACCTCAACAAGGTGAATGCGCAGCGGACGGCTTCCGTTCTGAAGCTCATCGACCGCAAGAAGTTCCATGTCGACCGGGACGCGTTCGTCTGGCCAACCGCGCTGGACGCTCAGACCTGGACCAGGTACCGGCAAAGCGACGAATCCGAACCACGGAAAATCGAGCACGTCAGTCTGGTGGAGATCGGCAACGCCATGGCGGAGCTGTGCCGCGATGCAGCCGGACTGGAACCTGAAGAGCTCAAGCGCCAGGCCATTCGGGTCTTTGGCGGTAAACGGGTCACTGCCGGAATCGGAGAACGGCTGGATGACGCACTGGCCGCAGCGCTGGCATCGGGGAAGGTTAGTGTCTCTGGAAACCTGGTGGTGGCCGGTGCTCCCCGGAAAGTCGCTGGCGCGACTCGAGTGAGCGGACCGGTACCGGAGAGTCCAAAGCAGATCGACGAGACGGATGGTGCATGGCCGGAAGAAACATCCCGGCGCGTTATGGAGCTGTATCGGCAGGGAATGATGGTCTCCCACGTCGCACGCCAGGCCGGCTTGGACGAGCATGAGGTAGCCACTTATCTGATCAACAGACTCCTGACTCCGTCCGGCGACATCAGGGATGAAACTGGAGCATTCCGCCACGGGAAGGCCTATTCGGCCGCTGAGCTGGGGCGAATGGAGGACCTGTACCGCAGGGGCGAGTCGCTGCAGGCCATCGCCAGGGACCTTCGGCGGACGCAGCTCGGCGTCGGCTGGCGGCTGTTGGATGAAGGCTATCCGCGCCCTAAGAGTTAGTGCTCAGATCCGGCCTGGACAAGTGAAGGGCTCAACAAGCCCAGACGAACGCTCCTCTGCCCGTCACCAACCGTTGCTATGCTGCGGAGGCGGCGTTCCGGCACCATGCCGTACCGCCACGACGTCAAGGGAGGGACTGTGCACAACCCTGACAGCCGAGACGCCTACCTTGCCCCTTTCAACGTGCAGATCAACACGTTCATCGAGCAGCACCGCGGCATGCTGGCAGCCAGCTTAGAGGGTATCACGGAGGAAGAAGCCCGACGGCGGTTGGTCCAGTCGAAGACCACGCTGCTCGGACTGGTTAAGCACGCAACCTTCGTGGAGCGGGTCTGGTTCGGTGAAGCGGTCACCGGAGCATCGAGAACGGAACTGAGCATCCCGGCCACGCCAGATGAGTCCTTCGACCTCCAGGAATCGGACACCATCGAGTCCGTCCTGGCGGACTATGCTGCCGCCGTCGCGCAGTCCCGGCAAGCGGTCGCCGGAATGGACGGCGACACCCTGCTCCCCGGCAACCGGCGCGGTCCGCTGCCGCTGCGCTGGGTTCAGCAGCATCTGCTGCGCGAAGTTGCCCAGCACTGCGGCCATGCGGACATTCTGCGCGAACTCATTTTGGCCGCTCGGTCCCGGCCGCAGGAGTAGCGGCCGCCCACCCGTGCGGTCCTACCGGCACCGCACACACCTGTCGCACAGAACACATCCCCGCACCCGCGAATCCGTGTATACGTTGTAAACAAGACGACTAAAATTCGGAACATGAGCACCAGAACCTTCCCGCAACTGATGGCCACGGGCCGTATTGGTCCGATGGAAACCCCCAACCGCATCGTCCTGCCGGCCATGGACATGAACGTCTCCGAGCACGGCGAAATCGAACAGACCGAGATCGACCACTACGTCGCCCGCGCCAAAGGCGGCGCAGGCCTGATCATCACCGGAGCCTGCGCCATCGCGTTCCCCGTCGGCGCAGCGTCGATGAAGGAGCCGGGGCTCTCCGATGACAAGTACATCCCCGGCTTGAAAGCCCTCGCCGACGCGATCCACGCAGCAGGCAGCAAGCTCTGCATCCAGTCCACGCACCACGGCAAGGTAGCCCGCGTCGACGTCGCCAATGACCGCGCCGTTCTCGCACCGAACCAGCCGGACTACAGCTACGACATGTCCGCCCTGGCGGACAGCACCCGGGAAGAACTCGGCAAGATGGGTGCCGCCACCGCCGGCAAGCAGACCTCCTACAAGGAGATGACCCAGGAGGACATCGACTGGCTCATCCAGACCTGGGCCGACGCCGCCGAGCGCATCGCGAAGGCCGGCGCCGACGCCATCGAAATCCACGCGGCCCACGGCTACATCCTGGGCGTCTTCCTGAACCAGCGGGACAACAAGCGCACCGACGCCTACGGCGGCTCCCTCGCCAACCGCGCCCGCCTGGCCTGCGAGGTCATCGCCGCGGTCAAGGCACGCGTGGGGGACAAGCTGGCCATCCTGGTCCGCGTCGCCGGTGAAGAATACGGCCAGGAAGGCGGCCTCACCCTCCCCGAAGCCATCGAGGCATCCAAGCTGTTCGAAGAAGCCGGAGCGGACGCCATCCACGTCACCGGCTGGGGACGCAACCCGTTCGACAACTTCACCGACGGCCCGCTGCCCAACAAGGTGGGCGCCTACCTGGAGAACGCCGCCGCGATCAAGCAAGCGGTGAATGTCCCGGTGATCGCCGTCGGCCGTATGCTCCCGGAGATCTCCGAAAAGGCCATCGCCGAAGGCCGGATCGACTACGCGGCCATGGGCCGCCAGCTGCTGGCCGACCCGGAACTGCCGAACAAACTCCGCGAGGGTCGCTTCGCCGAAGTCCGCCCCTGCATCAACTGCTACCTCTGCGTCGCCGAGAACTTCTTCGACGACACCCCGTTCTGCGCCGTCAACCCGGCCCTCGGCAACGAAGCCCTGCTACCACTGAAACCCGCGTCGGCGGCCAAGCACGTCGTCGTCGTCGGCGCCGGACCCGCAGGTCTGGAAAGCGCGCGCGTGCTCACCGAACGCGGCCACCGCGTCACCGTGATCGACAAGTCCGACCGCCTGGGCGGCACCATGTGGTTCTCCACCATGACGACGCCGGACAACGAACGTCTGCTGCGCTGGTTCAAGGCCGAGATCAAGCGGCTGCGCATCGCCGTCAAACTGAACACCCCGGCCACCCTCGAAACCATCCGCGCACTGAACCCGGACCACGTCATCGTGGCCACCGGCGCCGTCCGGCCCAAGCCCGACTTCCCGGGCGGCGACCTGCCGATCGTGCAGACCGGCGACACCCTGCGCGCCATGATGCTCGGCACCGCCACCGCCGAGGAAGCCGGCGCCGTGCTGAGCACCCTGGGCAAGATGGGCCGGCTCTCCGGCGTGACCAAGAGCCCCGAGTTCGTCCGCCAGTTCACCAAGTTCTGGCTGCCCATGGGCAAGGACGTGGTGGTGATCGGCGGCTCCCTGGTGGGCCTGGAGCTCGCCGAGTTCCTCGCCGAACGCGGCCGCCGCGTCACCCTGCTGCACGAAAAGCAGCAGCTCGGCCTGCCGCTGGCCATGCCGCGCCGCTGGACCGCCGTCAGCGACGCCAAGAAGCACGGCGTCCAGATTCACCGCAACGCCGTCATCACCCGGATCACCGAGAAGTCCGTCGAATGGACGGTGGGGGAGGAGTCCTTCTCCGCACCCGCCGCCATGGTGGTCTACGCGGACGGCACGACGTCGGCGGCCCCGCTCGCGGACGAGCTGCGGGACGCGGGTATCAGCTGCGACGTGGTTGGTGACGCCGGCGCGGTCAACTACATCCACGGCGCCATTCACTCGTCGTGGAAGGTCACCACGGAGCTCTAGGACTCACGCAGTGCTGCCCGGGCGGGCCCTGGAGGGGGGGGGGCCCGGCTCCAGGGGGGGGGACAACCCCCCCCCACACCGGGG